>QKDJ01000360.1 GCA_003252145.1 Azovibrio restrictus | reverse complement strand
TTGAGTACCCGCCAGAGCCGCCTGACCCGCGCCGACGACATGGGCTATGGGGACCCGGCCGGCTACCTGCCCCTGCGCCGCGCCATTGCCGAGCATCTGGCCTACTCCCAACGTATCGCCTGTTCCGCCGATCAAGTGTTGATTCTCGCCAGTGCCCAGCAGGCTCTGGATATTTGTGGCCGAATGTTGCTGGACCCGGGGGATCGGGCGCTGGTGGAAGATCCGGGTTACCCCGGCGCGGCGCGCCTCTTTGCCCTCAGTGGTGCCCAGGTGCAAGGGATAAGGGTGGATGGGGAAGGCCTGTGCACGGAACAACTGCCACCGGCCAAGCTGGCCTACGTTACCGCCGCCCACCAGTCGCCCCTGGGGGGCACCATGCCCATCCAACGGCGGCTGGCCTTGCTGGCCTGGGCCGAGGCCCATCAGGCCGTCATCATCGAGGACGATTACGACGGGGAATACCGCTTTGACGGCGCCCCTCTGCCCGCCATGAAAAGCCTGGACCGCAACGGCAGCGTGATCTACCTGGGCACCTTCAGCAAATTGCTGTTCCCGGCCCTGCGTCTGGCCTACATGGTGGTGCCCACGGGGCTGCGGGATGCTTTTGCCTCGGCCATTTCCCTCACCACCCGGCATCAGCCCCTCTTCTTGCAGGGGGTTTTGGCCAGCTTCATCGAAGAGGGTCATTTCGCCCGGCACCTGCGCCAGATGCGCCAGCTTTACGGGGAGCGTGCTGCCCTGTTCGAGCAGGAGTGCCGCACCCAACTGGGGAACTGGTTGCAGCTGGTCCCCATCAGCACCGGGCTGGACGCTACGGCCCTGCTGCCCCCGGGCACTGATGACCGTAGTGTGGCCGAAGCCCTCAATCAGTGGGGCATCGCCACCCGGGCTCTGTCCTTCTATGGCTGGGATCAACCAGCCCCACCGGGGCTGGTGCTGGGTTTTTCGGCCTTCGACAAGGATGCCATCCGCCGGGGTATCGCCACCATGCGCCCGGTGCTGGAAACCCTGTTGGGTTGATCCGCCTTTTCCCCGCGCTCGAATACTCTGCTTCCCAAAGCTGCTTGTATACATAAGCAGCGCCTTCAGCTGGTCTAGTGCCTCCCCATCTCGCCGCAAATTCTCGTTAAACCCCTGCTGAAATCAATGTCTTTAACGCCCCAACATTGGGTACATACAGAACATTGTCGACCCTAATTGGTGCGTTTTGTATGCAATCAACAAAACCGCTTTTTCAGTGTGGAAAATACAAAAACTCTTTTTATATAAACAATTTATGGATTTTTTGTTTGTAAACATGAGCGTGGAAAATACACAAAAAATACAGCAATAATTGGCACATTGCATGCAATTCACAGGTTGTTTTTCCCCAACCTGGAGTCTCACATGAAGCCCTTCTACAAAAATCTTGCCCGCTGGCTAATGGCTGCCCCCCTGGCCTTTGCCCTGCACGGCAGTCTGCATGCAGAAACCGTGGCTCGCTACGGAATTTCCATGGCCGACATTCCCCTGACCACCGGCCAGCCCGACCGGGGTGCCGGCGCCTACCAGTTCACCGGCCATACCCTGTATGACCCCCTGGTGGCCTGGGAAGC
Source organism: Azovibrio restrictus (assembly GCA_003252145.1). Lineage (GTDB taxonomy): Bacteria > Pseudomonadota > Gammaproteobacteria > Burkholderiales > Rhodocyclaceae > Azovibrio > Azovibrio restrictus_A. Next base: position 5,735 of record QKDJ01000360.1, on the reverse strand, counting down.
CAATGTGGGCAACCGTCCTGGCAAGCTGGTTCCCGGCCTGGCCACGGACTGGAAGGTGAATCCCAAGGATCAGAAGAAGTGGACCTTCACCCTGCGCCAGGGCGTGAAATTCCATGATGGTTCCGAATTCAAGGCTGATGCCGTGGTCTGGAACCTGGACAAGGTGCTGAACGACAAGTCGCCCCAGTTCGATGCCAAGCAGAGCGCCCAGGTCCGCCCCCGCATTCCTTCCATCGCTTCCTACAAGAAGATTGATGACTACACGGTGGAAATCACCACCAAGGAAGTGGACGCCCTGTTCCCCTACCAGCTGCCCTGGTTCCTGGTTTCCAGCCCCGCCCAGTGGGAAAAGATGGGTAAGGACTGGAACAAGGTGGCCAGCCAACCTTCCGGCACCGGCCCCTTCAAGCTGGACAAGCTGGTTCCCCGCGAGCGTGCCGACCTGGTGAAGAACGGCGCCTACTGGGACAAGAACCGCATGGCCAAGACCGACCGCATCGTGCTGGTGCCGATTCCTGATGCCATGACCCGGGCCAATGCCCTGCTCACCGGCCAGGTGGATCTGATCGAAACCCCGCCGCCCGATGTGCTGCCCCAACTGAAGGCCAGCGGCTTCAAGATCGTGCAGAACGTGACTCCTCACGTGTGGCCCTATCACTTCTCCACCCTGCCCGGTTCCCCCTGGACCGACATCCGGGTACGCAAGGCCGCCAACCTGGCCATTGACCGGGACGCCGTGGTGCAGTTGATGAGCGGTCTGGCCAAGCCCGCCGCTGGTCAGGTGGATAGCACCAGCACCTGGTTCGGCAAGCCCACCTTCAAGCTGGGTTACGACCTGAAGGCTGCCAAGGCCCTGATGGCTGAAGCCGGTTACAGCAAGGACAAGCCCTTGAAGGCCAAGGTGATCATCGCCCAGGGCGGCACCGGCCAGATGCTGTCCCTGCCCATGAACGAGTTTGTCCAGCAAAGCCTGGCCGAAGTCGGCATCGACATCAGCTTCGAAGTGGTGGAACTGGAAAACCTGTACCTGCACTGGCGTAGCGGCGCAGCGGCTGACATGAACAAGGGCAAGGGCATCAGCGCCATCAACCTGGGCTATGTGACCGCCGACCCCTTCTATGCCATCTCCCGCTTTGCCGACAGCAAGTATGTGGCTCCTAACGGTGTGAACTGGGGTGGTTACAAGAACCCCAAGGTGGATGAAGCCCTGGACAAGGTACGCACCACCTTCGACACCAAGGTTCAGAACGAGCTGCTGTCCTTCGTGCATCAAACCATGGTGGATGACGCGCTGATGCTGTGGGTGGTCCATGACACCAACCCCCACGCCCTGTCTCCCAAGGTCAAGGAATTCATCCAGGCTCAGCACTGGTTCCAAGACCTGACCACCATCCGCATGTAACTGTAGAAACGGGAGGCCTGGTACTCCGGTACCGGCCTCCTCCAAGGAAAGCGTCCCATGATCGCCTACATCCTCAAACGACTGCTGTACGCCGTACCCATCGCCCTGAGCGTGACGGTGATTTCCTTCGTCCTGGTGTTTCTGGCCCCTGGTGACCCCCTCAATGCCATCGCCCCGGCTGATGCCCCTGAGGAAGTCATCACTGCACTGAAGAGCGCCTACGGCCTGGACAAGCCGGTACCCGTGCAATACGGCCTGTGGCTCTGGCGCGCCCTGCAGGGTGACCTGGGCACCTCCATCGCTTCCGGCCGTGCCGTGGCCGGCGAGGTCATGAGCGCCGTGGGCAACACCTTCCTGCTGGCCGGCCTGGCTGCCGGTGTCGGCGTCACCCTGGGTTGCATCCTGGGCGCCCTGGCGGGCTACCGCAGCGGCGGCTGGATCGACCGCTTCGCCTCCACCCTGTCGGTGATCGGCGTGAGCATCCCCCACTACTGGCTCGGCCTGGTGCTGACCATCGTTTTCTCCATCTGGCTGGGCTGGTTCCCCGCCATGGGCGCCGGTCCTGGCGGCTCGGAAGCCTGGGAATGGAACTGGGAACACTTCCGTTACCTGATTCTGCCCGCCCTGACCATGGCCGTAATTCCCCTGGGCATCATCACCCGCACTGTGCGGGCCCTGGTGGCCGACATGCTGGAGCAGGAATTCGTGGTGGCCCTGCGGGCCCGGGGCCTCTCCGGCCGTGCCGTGTTCCAGCACATTGCCAAGAACACCGCCCCCACCGTGCTGGCCGTGGCCGGTCTGCAGATTGGTTACCTGATGGGCGGCTCCATCCTGGTGGAAACCGTGTTCGCCTGGCCCGGCACCGGCTTCCTGCTCAACACCGCCATCTTCCAGCGGGACATTCCCCTGCTCCAGGGCACCTTGCTGGTGCTGTGCCTGATCTTCGTGGTCCTCAACCTTCTGGTGGACATCCTGCAACCCCTGATTGACCCCCGCATGGGCCGCTGAGGAGGACGACGTGAAAACTTATATGGAACTTGCACCCAGCGCCGCACTGACGGAAGAACCGCCAGCAGCGCCCCCCAGCCGGGGTTACTGGGGCGTGGTGTGGCAACAGCTGCGCCGGGACCCCATGGCCATCGCCGCCGGGAGCGTGCTGCTGCTGATCGTGATCGCCGCCGTGTTCGCCCCCCTGCTGGCCCCGGCCGATCCCTACAAGACCAGCATGATCAAGCGCCTGCTGCCCGTGGGTAGCGAAGGCTTCCTGCTGGGCACCGACGAACTGGGCCGGGACATGATCTCCCGCCTCATGTACGGGGGCCGCATCTCCCTGCTCATGGGCGTGGTCCCGGTGTTCGCTGCCTTCGGTATCGGCACCTTCATCGGCATCCTGGCTGGCTATGTGGGCGGCAAGGTGAACATGGTGATCATGCGGGTGCTGGACGTGTTCTACGCCTTCCCCTCGGTGCTGCTGGCCGTGGCCATCTCCGGTGCCCTGGGCCCGGGCCTGAGCAACAGCCTGCTCGCCCTGACCCTGGTGTTCGTGCCCCAGGTGGTGCGGGTGGCGGAAAGCGTCACCACCCAGGTGCGCCAGCTGGACTACATCGAGGCAGCCCGCATGAGCGGCGCCAGCGCCTTCTCCATCATCCGCGTCCATGTGCTGGGCAACGTGCTGGGGCCGGTGTTCGTCTATGCCACGGGCCTGCTCTCCGTCAGCATGATCCTTGCCTCGGGCCTGTCCTTCCTGGGTCTGGGCGTGAAGCCGCCCGAGCCGGAATGGGGCCTGATGCTGAACACCCTTCGTTCAGCCATCTACATGAATCCCTGGGTGGCTGCCCTGCCCGGTGTGCTGATTTTCCTCACCTCCATTGCCTTCAACCTGCTCGCTGACAGCGTGCGCTCCGCCATGGATATCCGTCGATGAATACGCCCAACACTCCCGCTCAAGCCGCCGCCGAGCACACGACTCCTGCCCACGGCGCCCCCCTCACCGACCGGGGCGGCCCCGCCCAGCCCCTGCTGCTGGTCAAGGACCTGAAGAAGTATTTCCCCGTCCGGGGAGGTCCCCTGGATCGCCAGAAGCGTTTCGTCCATGCGGTGGATGGGGTCAGCTTCGCCGTGCCCAAGGGCCAGACCCTGGGTATCGTCGGGGAATCCGGCTGCGGCAAATCCACCACCGCCCGGCTGGTGGCCCGGCTCATGGAACCCGATGCCGGCGAACTGATTTTCGACGGGGAAGGGGTCGAGGAATACGGTGGCCTGCAGCTGAAGGAATTCCGCCGCAGCCTGCAGATGGTGTTCCAGGATTCCTTTGCCTCCCTGAATCCCCGCCTCACCATGCAGGAAGCCATTGCCTACGGTCCCCGGGTCCATGGGGTACCCGCCGCCCAGGCCCTGGCCCAGGCCCGCGCCCTGCTGGCCCGGGTGGGTCTGGAGCCGAGCCAGTTCGGCAGCCGCTATCCCCACGAGCTTTCCGGCGGTCAGCGCCAGCGGGTGAATATCGCCCGGGCCCTGGCCTTCGATCCCCGCCTGGTGATCCTGGATGAATCCGTGGCCGCCCTGGATAAATCGGTGCAGGCCCAGGTGCTGAACCTGCTGCAGGAACTGAAGGCCGAGCGCCAGCTCACCTACCTGTTCATCTCCCACGACCTGCACGTGGTCCATTACCTGGCCGACCAGGTGATGGTCATGTATCTGGGCCAGGTGGTGGAAAGCGGCCCGGTGGAAAAGATCTACAACGGCTCCGCCCATCCCTACACCCGGGCCTTGCTCTCGGCCGTGCCCTCCATGGACCCGGCCCAGCGCACGGAAGTCTCGCCCCTGGCCGGTGACCCGCCCAACCCCATCAATCCTCCGAGCGGCTGCCGCTTCCGGGATCGCTGCCCCCATGCCCACGCCCTGTGCGCGGAAAAAACTCCGGCCCTCCAGGCCGTGGGGGGCGACATCCATCACCTGGCCGCCTGCCACCTGAATGACCTGACCTCCGGCCATCCCCTGGCCGGGAAGGAGCTGAACCCATGAGCGCCCCTCTGCTTTCCCTCGAAGACCTGAGCGTCCAGTTCCACGGCAATCGCAAGGCCTCCGCCCTGAACCAGGTGAATCTGGAACTGGGCGCCGGCGAGGTACTGGCCTTGCTGGGCGAATCCGGTTCCGGCAAGAGCGTGACCCTGCGCACCCTGCTGCGCCTGCATCCAGCCAGCCGCACCAAGATCCAGGGCAGCATCCGGGTGGAGGGTCAGGATGTGCTGGCCATGAAGGGCCGCGACCTGGAGTTGTACCGGGGCGGCACGGTTTCCATGGTGTTCCAGGAGCCGGGACTGGCCTTTGACCCGGTCTATACCATCGGCCAGCAGATCACCGAGTCCATCCTGGCCCACGGGGAAAAGGATGTGGGCAAGGCCAAGGCCCAAGCCCTGGAAATGCTGGAGAAGGTGCAGATTCCCCAGGCCAAGCGCCGCTTTGACGCCTATCCCCACGAACTTTCCGGCGGTATGCGCCAGCGGGCCATGATTGCCCTGGCCCTGGCCTGCAAGCCCCGCCTGCTGCTGGCCGACGAACCCACCACGGCCCTGGACGCCACGGTGCAAATCCAGATCCTGCTGCTGTTGCGGGAACTGCAACGGGAAACCGGCATGTCGGTGATTTTCGTGACCCACGACATCGGCGCTGCCGTGGAAGTGGCCGACCGGGTGGCGGTCATGTACGCCGGCCGCATCGTGGAAGAAGGCCCGGTGAGCCGCATCGTGAACAACCCCTGCCACCCCTATACGGTGGGCCTGCTGGCCTCCACCGTGGGACCGGAACACCGGGGCAAGCCCCTGCAGGCCATTCCCGGCGCTCCTCCTGACCTGGCCAACCTGCCTGGCGGCTGCAGCTTTGCCCCCCGCTGCTCCCGGGCCAGCGCCCAGTGCAGCAGCCAGGTGCCGCCCCTGGTCAGCGGTAGCGGTGGCCGGTTGGCCTGCTGGAATCCCGTGTCCCAACTGGAGAACCAATGATGAGCACCCCGGAGACGCCCGCAAAAAAACAAGGCCGGGGCGGTCTGGCCGATGAGGTTTGCCGCCAGATTGCCGACGCCATCGTGCTGGGGGAACTGCCCCCCGGTAGCCGCCTGGACGAAGTGAGCCTGGCCGAGCGCTATCAGGTGTCCCGCACCCCGGTCCGGGAAGCCCTGAAGCAGCTGGCCACCATGGGCCTGGCCGAGTACCGGCCCAACAAGGGTTCGGTGGTGGCGGCCCTGACCCCGGACCAGATCGACCACATGTTCGAAGCCATCGGCGAACTGGAAGCGGCCTGCGCCCGCCACGCAGCCCTGCGCATGAGTGAAGGGGAGCGG
>QKDJ01000359.1 GCA_003252145.1 Azovibrio restrictus | reverse complement strand
CAGACCGCCTGCTGATGTTGCAAACTGGACAACCAGCCCATGGAAGGAACGGGCTGGCGAGCCATGCTATTCAGCTGATCGCGCCCCAGCTGCAACCAAAGGCTGGACAAACGCTCGGAGGCGCCAACGCAGGCCGCAGAGGCAGTCTGAATGTTGTTCAGGGTATGTTGCCGCCCCTCGGCAATATCATGGGCAGACAGGTACATGGCGAAACTCCGGAAACACAATGGAGGACGGAGCCTAACACGGGCTTATTACAGCAGCATTACCCCTGCGGAGCTCGCTCTGGGCATGCCTTGGGCTTTCCCGGTGCCCAGGGTGGACTCACCGCCAGGAAATGACCAATGGCCTCAGGCAGAGCTTCCACCAGCAGGCCGCTACGGGCAGCGAGCCATGCCCTGGGCTGACGGGCAGCCGTAGCCGGGAGCAAGTCATCGACCAGTAGTTCTGCGGTGGCCAGGTCATTGAGATGCCCCAGGACCTCCTGCAGATCCACCAACCCCGCCAGGTAACGAACCGTATCCTGGGTATCGAACAAGCTGGCAAAGAACTCCAGGGCATAGCGCAATTTCTTGAAGGCAATACGCAGTTCGTGACGGGCCTCGGGCCCGGCCTGGCAAACGGCCTCCCCCAGACAGGTAACTTGTCGTGCCCGACTGAGCAGCCGTTTTCGGGCCAGTTTTTTCAGGCTTGGCATGTCTTTCTGGAAGCGCAGCTGGAGCAAGGCCCACTCGAAATCAAGCAGCAGGAGCCGGGTCTGATGACTATTCATATGCTGCCTGGCGCTTTTGCGAGCCTGCCGCTGTTTGCGACAGGCAGCAGCCCGTAACCGCCCCATCACCGCCTCACCGGGCAGATCCCGTTCCATGAGGGGAAGCGTTTCCCCCAGGAAAACATCCAGATTGCGGCAATCCCCCAAGGCATTGGCCTGGATGCGCCAACGTTCACTGAATTCCTGCACAAAGGATTCCGGCAACCAGGGACCAAACAATTTCAGAGCGGAGCGCAAGCGGCGGATGGCCACCCGGGCCTGGTGTACGAACTCCGGCTCATCGCTGGTCTGCAAACCAGGAAGGTTAAGACTGAGATGCTGGATACAGTTTCGGGCAATGTGACAAAAGGCCTCCCCTCCATCACGCGTGTCGGGCAAGGTAGGTTTGGCCTTGGCAGCCCGCACTGGCTGGTCTTCGGCCACTAAGCCTGCCAACAGGCTCACCAGGCTTTGATGGCCAAAACACAAGGAATGTTTTTCCAGGAGGGCTCGTGCCAGTAAATGCACGTTACGCCCGTCTCCCTCCATTACGTCCAAGCTCAAACGCCCCACAACCTGAGACTGCCCCCGATGATGCAGGTTGATCCGCTCAAGAGAAACTCCAACGGGGCCTGCAACCGTATCCACCTGCAAGTGCTCCTGGTGTACCTCTGCCACGCCCCAGGATTGCAACTTTGAGCCCAGGGCACGCAGGCTGGCCTTCAACTTCTTGTCGGTGACGAAGGAAAAGTCGAGACCCGAGGGACCGCAATAGGCTTTCCCCAGGATTCCCCATCCACCTTGTTCGTTTTGTTGCTCCAGCACCATGGACCATTCCCAGCCCTGGCGCACCCGGGAAAGCTGTAAACCCTGCCGGATCAAGGCCCGGTCCGAGGTATCCAGGTACTCAGCCTGCCACTCCTGCCGCTGACCGCTGGAACGAGGTAATGCCGGGTGTTGGCGCAGACGCCGCAACTCGGCCTGGCCCAACTCATAGTGAAACATCGCTGCCTCCCTTACGGCCTCTTTAACGTCATGAAAAAGGCCGAAAGAATATTTCATTTTTATTACAAATCAGCCACATATATGGCCTTTTTAATAGGCGAATGATACGCCTGCGCAAGGCACCCCGCCAGCTGATGAGAACATTAGACTGTCGTCAAGTTGTCATACGGGATCACTAGGATGCATGAATTTGAATCCAGGCCCCCTGACATGCGCGTTCTCATGATTTCTGATGTGTATTTCCCCCGGGTAAACGGGGTATCCACATCCATTGAAACCTTCCGCAAATGCCTGAGCGACCAGGGTGTGGCAGTCACACTGATGGCGCCCCGCTACGGAACGGAAGACGCGGACGAACCCTTGGAATTGCTGCGATTGCCCGCCAGCCGTATCCCCATGGACCCGGAAGATCGCCTGATGTCCTACCGGGCCGCCATGTCCCTGGCCCCCCAGCTGGAAAAGGAAGGGTATGACCTGATCCACATCCAGACCCCCTTTGCCGCCCACTATGCGGGGGTCGCCCTGGCCCGCCAGCTGGGCATTCCGGCCCTGGCCACCTATCACACCCTGTTCGAGGAATATCTCTACCACTACATTCCCTTCCTGCCCCGGGAATGGCTGCGGGGCTTGGCCCGTCGCTACTCCCGCAAGCAGTGCAATGAGTTGGCTGGAGTCATTGTTCCCTCTCGTGCCATGGCCTCGCGCCTGCAGGAATATGGAGTTACGACCCCTCTGGAAATCCTGCCCACGGGCATCCCCCTGCAACGTTTCTCCCAAGGGGATCGCCAGGGGTTCCGTGCCCGTCACCAGATTGCCCCGGACCGTCCGGTCGCCCTGTTTGTCGGACGGGTCGCCCATGAAAAAAATATCGATTTCCTGATCAAGGCTCTGCAAAGCGCCCACGCCCAAAACCCGGACATTCTGCTGGTCATCACCGGCGAAGGTCCGGCTCGCCCGGCCCTGGAAAAGGAAGCCCGACTGGCCGGGCTGGCCCAGAACATCCTGTTCCTGGGTTATCTGGACCGGACACAAGCCTTGCCGGATGCCTATGCGGGAGCAGACCTGTTCGTCTTTGCCTCCCGTACCGAAACCCAGGGGCTGGTCCTACTGGAAGCCATGGCCTCCGGTCTACCGGTACTGGCCTTGTCTGCCATGGGCACCACGGACATTCTGGAGCCGGAACGAGGCTGCCGTATTGGTGCGGAGCAATCCACCGACTTCGGCCTGCAAATGGCAGCCCTGCTCAGTGATGGCCATGCACTCCGACTCATGGCCCAGGAAGCCCGAAGCTATGCCGATGAGTGGTCAGATCAAGCCATGGCCAGTCGGCTGGCTCATTTCTATCGCCGTCTGGCAAATCCAGAGGCCCAACATCACCCCGCGCCTCCCACTCTCTCCGGCCCCCTGCCCCGAGCCCTGAATACCCAATAGCCTGTGCCTATTTCCGGCATGGAGAGAAACAATTGGCCCTGAACTCCCGGGCCCGGGACAATAACCGCAAGGATCAAGTGGTCAATCCAGCTCTCTCCTGGAGCGACCGGCCCCGATCCTGACAGAGAAACCGGCTGGACACCCAGCCACCAAGCCCGGCAGGCACGCATCTGCCCGGCACACAAAAAGCAGAAAGGGCGGGGTATCCCCCGCCCTTTTTGTCGTTCAGCGCCTGAAAGATCAGGCTTCCAGCAGGCTGCGCAGCATCCAGGCCGTCTTTTCATGCACTTGCATACGCTGGGTCAGCAGGTCAGCCGTGGGCTCATCATTGGCCGCATCCACAGCGGGGAACATATTGCGAGCGGTACGCACCACGGCCTCCTGCCCTTCTACCAACTGGGCGATCATGGCTTCAGCCTTAGGCACACCCTTGGGTTCGGGAATGGAAGTCAGCTTGGCAAACTCACTGTAGGTACCGGGAGCGGGGTAGCCCAGGGCACGGATACGTTCGGCGATCAGATCCACAGCCAGAGCCAGCTCGTTGTACTGGGCCTCGAACATGAGGTGCAGGGTATTGAACATGGGACCCGTCACATTCCAGTGGAAGTTATGGGTCTTCAGATACAGGGTATAGGTATCGGCCAGCAGGTGGGACAGACCCTCCACGATCTTGGCGCGATCCTTGTCATTGATACCGATATCGATAGCAGTAGCGGGCTTGCTCACAGCAGCAGGCTTGGCGGCAACTTTCTTAGGTGCTACGGGCTTGGCGGCGGCAGGCTTGCTGGCTGCAGCAGTCTTGGTTGCGGCTGGCTTGGCAGCAGCAGTTTTGGCGGAAGCACTTTTAGGGGCAACACTTTTGGGCATGACTGCACTCCTTGTGATGGATATAGGCTGTTCCGGTGGCGGCGGCTAGCCGGACAAGCCGTATTTTTAACCCGTTACGGCAGTAGGGGCAAGTCTGACAAGTGTCTTCACTGCGTCATGAAAGCACCACAAATATTCAATGGTGGGTCATTAGCCTTGAGCACTTTGCCAAGCAAGGAGAAAGCTCGTGACCACACCCCCGCCTTCCGGTCTGGACAGCACCACTCATGAAAGCCCCTTCAAAGGCAAAACAGGCCTGCGCCGGGTATGGAATGCCCTGCATTATTCCCTGGAAGGTTTGAAGGCAGCCTATCGGCATGAAGATGCCTTTCGCCAGGAAGTATTACTTGCTACCTTGATGTTGCCCCTGGCCCTGTTCCTGCCTGCCACGGGCATAGGCAGGGCCCTGATGATGGGCAGCGTACTCTTGGTGCTGGTGGTGGAACTACTCAACTCCGCCATCGAAGCCACGGTAGACCGGGTTTCCCTGGAAAACCATCGCCTGGCAAAACGTGCCAAGGATATCGGCAGCGCTGCCGTACTGGTGAGCCTGATCAACGTGACGCTGGTCTGGAGCCTGGTTCTGTTAGAAAGCTATGGTGTCCTGTGATCACGCAGGACCACCCAAAGGATAACGCCACATAAAACGATACCCCCGTTCAAAAAATTATCATAAAACCGTCAATCACTTGTCTTGCCTCATGGACAACATGAGGTACATGAACCAAGACGACATCATCATCCAGCACCTGACCAAATCGCCCCGCCTGCGGGTGGCCATGGTGACTGAAACCTTCCCCCCGGAAGTCAATGGCGTCGCCATGACCATGGGTCGCATGGTCAATGGGCTGCTGGCCCGGGGGCATTCCATTCAACTGGTACGCCCACGCCAGGGCGTACAGGACACCCCCAGCCAGGAAGCGCATTTTCAGGAAACCCTGGCCTTGGGGGTACCCATTCCTCGCTACGGCGGCCTTAAGTTCGGCCTGCCGCTCCAGTCCCGTCTGGTACAACTCTGGCAGGCCAATCGGCCTGATCTGGTGCACGTGGCCACGGAAGGTCCCCTGGGCTGGTCTGCTGTAGCAGCAGCCCGCAAGCTCAAACTGCCTGTCACGTCCGGATTCCACACCAATTTCGACCACTACAGCCGCCATTACGGCATGGGCTGGTTGAAAAAACCCGTGGCAGGCTACCTGAAGCGCTTCCACAATCGTACGGCCGCCACCTTTGTTCCGACCGCAGAAATGGCCAGAGACCTGGGGCGCCAGGGTTATGCCAATCTGCATGTACTGGCCCGAGGAGTGGACCGTACCCTCTACAACCCGGCCCGCCGCTCGGAAATGTTACGCAGGGAATGGGGTATTGCTCCTGGAGGGCTGGCCGTACTCGCCATCAGCCGTCTGGCTCCGGAAAAGAATCTACCGCTAGCCCTGAAGGCCTTCCAGGCCATCCGAGAGATCAATCCGGACGCAAAATTGATCCTGGTCGGCGACGGTCCAGCCCGAAAAACCCTGGCTCAAGCCTGGCCGGAAACCCATTTTTCCGGCATGCGCACGGGGGAAGATCTGGCAGCCCACTATGCTTCTGGAGACATTTTCCTGTTTCCCAGCCTGACGGAAACCTTCGGCAATGTAACCCTGGAAGCCATGTCCAGCGGATTACCCGTGGTGGCCTACCGTTGTGCCGCAGCCGCCGAAGTCATTGAAGACGGGCAATCCGGCCTACTGGCCGAACCGGGTCATGAAGCCCAATTCATCGGCGCAGCCTGCCGGTTAGCCCAAGACAGCGGATTACGCCAAAACCTGGGCAAAGCCGCCCGGGACCGGGTCGAACCCATTGATTGGGAATGCATTCACGACGGGCTGGAAGGCGCCTTCATGCATATCGTGCGGCGCCACCAGCGCATGCCCAGCCAGGAACAACATTTCCTGCAGATTGCACCGGACTAAACCCATGCCCCAGGTTCGCTCCATCTTCATCTCCGACCTGCATCTGGGTACCCGTGCCTGTCAGGCGGGACCTTTGCTGGACTTTCTCAAGGAATACCCCTCGGAATACCTGTATCTGGTGGGCGACATTGTGGATTTCTGGGCCATGAGCCGGGGTATCCACTGGACACCCACTCAGAACACCGTAGTCCAGAAAATCCTGCGCCGTGCCCGACACGGGGACAAGGTCATGCTGATTCCCGGCAATCACGATGAAGCGCTACGGGAGTACGTGGGCACAGCCTTCGGGGATATCCGCGTGGAACGGGAATGGGTGCACCAGGCGGCTGATGGCAGACGCTACCTGCTGGTACACGGGGACGAGTTTGATCAGATTACCTACTGCCATCGCTGGATCGCCGTGGTGGGTGACGTCGCCTACAACGTACTGGTACGCGCCAACATGGTGCTGTCCTGGATGCGCCGCAAACTGCGCCGCCCGGGCTACTGGTCCCTGGCAGGCTACGCCAAGCGCAAGGTGAAAAAGGCGGTGAATTTCATTTTCGACTTCGAGGATGCGGTGGCCCACGAAGTACGCCAGCGGGAATTGCACGGGGTCATCTGCGGCCATATCCACTGGGCCACCATCCGCGAAATGCAGGGACTGACCTACCTGAACTGTGGCGACTGGGTGGATAGTTGTACCGCCATCATTGAGCATGAGGACGGTCGTATGGAACTGGTGCACTGGCATAGCCCGGTACATCAGGCTCAGTCCCAGAACACTCAAGAAGAAGAGGAAGAAAGCCCAGCCCCCCCATTGACTGGCATCCCTCTACCAGAACTCTAGCCACCCCTGCCAGGCAGGGATGGCATCCCCGAATTACATGACCCCGTTAGCTTTCAGGAAGGGCACATAGGCCCGATCCACTTTCATGATGTGGTGCTGGAGCCAATCCTTGAGGAATTCCATCACCTCGTGGGTCACCGGCTCGCCCCCCTCGAAATTGAGCAGGAGGTTCATGGCCTTGTTGGTAAAGGCATCGTGTTCTTGTTTATGAGCGGGGGTTTCTTCATATCCCAGACGATTGAAGAGGTCTTCTTCCAGAATGAAGTGATTCATGGTGTAGTCCACCAGCCCCTCCAGCACCTCACCTACAACGGCGGAGTCCGGCTGGTCCGAACTTAACTGGTCATGGAGCCTGTTGGTGGCATCCACAAGCCACCGGTGCTGACTATCAATGGATTCGATCCCGAGCACAAAGGCATCCGACCATGGCATGAACGACATATTTTCCTCCCAAAAAACGACTACTTTGTTATTTTCCTGAGGATGCCATCATCCCGTG
>QKDJ01000313.1 GCA_003252145.1 Azovibrio restrictus | reverse complement strand
GGGTGACGTGGTGTGTGGCGGCTTCGCCATGCCCATCCGCGAAAACAAGGCTCAAGAAATCTACATCGTGTGCTCCGGCGAAATGATGGCTATGTACGCTGCCAACAACATCGCCAAGGGTATCGTGAAGTACGCCAACTCCGGTGGCGTGCGTCTGGCCGGTCTGATCTGTAACTCCCGCAAGACCGACCGCGAAGACGAACTGATCATGGCTCTGGCTGCCAAGCTGGGTACCCAAATGATCCACTTCGTGCCCCGTGACAACACCGTGCAACACGCTGAAATCCGCCGCATGACCGTGATCGAATACGATCCCGCCGCCAAGCAAGCTGATGAATACCGTGCCCTGGCTTCCAAGATCGTGAACAACACCAAGTTCGTGATCCCCACTCCCATCGAAATGGAAGAGCTGGAAGACCTGCTGATGGAATTCGGCATCATGGAAGCCGAAGACGAGTCCGTCGTTGGTAAGACCGCTGCCGAACTGGCTGCCGGCTAATCAAGGCCTGAGCTCCGGCTTCGGCCGGAGCGCCCTGCAAGTTTGTAGTACCTCATGATCCATTGAGCGTCTGGCACGTATTAGTGTCGACGCGACGAAAGGAAAGATTATGGCAGCGCTCACTCGCGAAGACACCGAGGCTCTCATCGCCGAAGTGCTCGAGGTTTATCCGGAAAAGGCCAAGAAGGACCGGGCCAAGCACCTGATGATCAACGACAAGACGTTGGAATCCTCGAAGAAGTGCATTACCTCCAACCGTAAGTCCCTCCCTGGCGTTATGACCATGCGTGGTTGTGCCTACGCCGGTTCCAAGGGCGTGGTTTGGGGTCCCATCAAGGACATCATCAGCATCTCCCACGGCCCCATCGGCTGCGGTCAGTATGCTCGCGCCGGCCGTCGTAACTACTACGTCGGTACCACCGGTGTGGATGCATTCTGCGAAATGAACTTCACCTCCGACTTCCAGGAAAAGGACATCGTTTTCGGTGGCGACAAGAAGCTGACCAAGCTGATTGAAGAAATCGAACAACTGTTCCCCCTGAACAAGGGTATCTCCGTGCAGTCCGAGTGCCCCATCGGTCTGATCGGTGACGACATCGAAGCCGTCTCCAAGAAGGCTGCTGCCGCCCTGAACAAGCCCGTGGTGCCCGTGCGCTGCGAAGGCTTCCGTGGCGTGTCCCAGTCCCTGGGCCACCACATCGCCAACGACTCCGTGCGCGACTACATCCTGTCCAACCGTGACGGTCAGGCTTTCGAAACCACCCCCTACGATGTGGCCATCCTCGGTGACTACAACATCGGTGGTGACGCCTGGGCTTCCCGCATCCTGCTGGAAGAAATGGGTCTGCGCGTGATCGCTCAGTGGTCCGGTGACGGCACCCTGGCCGAAATGGAAAACACCCCCAAGGCCAAGCTGAACCTGCTGCACTGCTACCGTTCCATGAACTACATCTCCCGCCACATGGAAGAGAAGTACGGTATTCCATGGCTCGAGTACAACTTCTTTGGCCCCACCAAGATCGCCGAGTCCCTGCGCAAGATCGCCAGCTTCTTCGACGACAAGATCAAGGCTGGTGCCGAGGCTGTGATCGCCAAGTACACCCCCATGATGAACGAAGTGATCGCCAAGTACCGTCCTCGCCTGGAAGGCAAGAAGGTCATGCTGTACGTGGGCGGCCTGCGTCCCCGTCACGTGGTTGGCGCTTACGAAGATCTGGGCATGGAAGTGGTCGGTACCGGCTACGAATTTGCCCACAACGATGACTACGATCGCACCATCAAGGATATGGGTGACGCCACCCTGATCTATGACGATGTGACCGGTTACGAATTCGAAGAATTCGTGAAGGCCTGCAAGCCCGATCTGATCGGCTCCGGCATCAAGGAAAAGTACGTCTTCCACAAGATGGGCGTGCCCTTCCGTCAGCTGCACTCTTGGGATTACTCCGGTCCTTACCACGGTGTTGATGGTTTCGCCATCTTCGCCAAGGACATGGATCTGACCCTGAACAATCCTTGCTGGACCAAGCTGACTCCTCCTTGGGCCAAGAAGGACCAAGCAGCCGAGAAGCAAGCAGCCTAATGCCCCAAGCCCCCTTCTTCGGAAGGGGGCACTAAAAGGCCTTTATCGCAAACTTTCGCGCGTATCCACGGATAAGTGGTGCCGCAAAGGAGATCAAGATGCAAGACGTAGAGAACATCAAGCCCTGTTATCCCTTGTTCCGTAACGACGACTACAAGACGTCTATCGGTGCCAAGCGCGAGCAATTCGAAGAGAACCCTGGCAAGGCCAAGGTGGATGAAGTCTTCCAATGGACCACCACCAAGGAATATCAGGACCTGAACTTCCAACGCGAAGCCCTGACGGTTAACCCCGCCAAGGCCTGCCAGCCCCTGGGTTCTTCCCTGTGTGGTCTGGGTTTCCACAAGAGCCTGGTGTACATCCACGGTTCCCAAGGTTGCGTAGCCTACTTCCGTACCTACTTCAACCGTCACTTCAAGGAACCCATCGCCTTCATCGCTGACTCCATGACCGAAGACGCCGCTGTGTTCGGTGGTCAGAAGAACGTTCATGAAGGTCTGGCCAACGCCACCCGCCTGTACGGCGCTGAGATGATCGCCATGTCCACCACCTGTATCGCAGAAGTGATCGGTGATGACTTGAACGCCTTCATCAACAACGCCAAGAACGAAGGCTACCTGGACAAGGATTTCCCCGTCCCCTTCGCTCACACCCCCTCCTTCGTTGGCTCCCACATGACCGGTTGGGACAACATGGAAGAAGGCATCCTGCGCTATTTCACCCTGAATGAAATGGAAGGCAAGAAGGTCGGCTCCAACGGTAAGATCAACATCGTTCCCGGCTTCGAAACCTACCTGGGCAACTACCGTGTGATCAAGCGCTACCTGAAGGAAATGGGCGTCGATTACACCTACCTGTGCGATCCCGAAGACGTGCTGGACACCCCCTGCGACGGCGAATTCCGCATGTACGCTGGTGGTACCACCATCCCCGAGATCAAGGATGCCCCCAACGCCATCACCACTTTCCTGCTGCAACCCCAGCATCTGGAAAAGACCCGCAAGTTCGTGGAAAACACCTGGAACCAAGAAGTGCCCAAGGTCACCATCCCCATGGGTGTGGCTGGCACCGACGCCTTCCTGATGGCTGTTTCCGAAGCTACCGGCAAGGCCATCCCCGCCTCCATCGAACTGGAACGTGGCCGTCTGGTGGACATGATGACCGACTCCCACGCCTGGCTGCACGGCAAGAAGATGGCCATCTTCGGTGACCCCGACTTCGTGTATGGCATGGTTGGTTTCATGATGGAACTGGGTATCGAGCCCACCCACATCGTGTGCAACAACGGTTCCAAGCGTTGGGCCAAGTCCGTGGAAAAGCTCCTGTCCGAGTCCCCCTACGGCGTGCATGGCAAGGTGTATGTGGGTTGCGACCTGTGGCACCTGCGCTCCCTGTGCTTCACCGACAAGCCCGATTTCCTGATCGGTAACAGCTACGGTAAGTACATCCAGCGTGACACCCTGCACAAGGGCAAGGAGTTTGAGGTTCCCCTGATCCGTCTGGGCTTCCCCATCTTCGACCGTCACCACCTGCATCGCATGACCACCATGGGTTACGAGGGCGGTATGTACATCCTCACCACCCTGACCAACGCCGTGCTCGAGCGTCTGGATGACGAAACCCGTCAAATGGGCGTTACCGACTACAACCACGATCTGGTCCGGTAATTGCTAACGTAGTACTACGGGAGCGAGGTGTGGGGCGACCCGCCCCTCGCTCCCGATTTTGTATGTAACAGGAGCGAGCCCCTTATGGCCAACATCATGATTCGTCAGAATGCCGCCGGTGGCCTGGTGTTCTACCTTCCCAAGCGTGACTTGGAAGCTGATATCCAATCCATCGAATTCGACACACCTGAAAAATGGGGTGGCGAACTGAAGCTGGAAAACGGGGGGAGCTACTACGTGGACCCCATCCCCAAGCCCGCACGTCTGCCCATTTCGGTGCGAGCCAAGCGACTGGGTGCAGCAGAAGACTAATCGAGCAAGCGACAACGGAACCTAGGAGTTAAACCATGGCAATGAAGATCAACCCCGATGAATGCACCATGTGCGGTGATTGCGCCCCGGTCTGCCCGACCAAGGCCATCAGCGAAGGCAAGATGACTTTCAAGGTCAATGCCGATCTGTGTACCGAATGCGACGGCCACTCCGATTCGCCCAAGTGCATGGACGTCTGCCCCGCCGGCTGTATTTCCTACGCCTGAGGCAGCATTTCGCCGGCCGGCGCAATTGCACCGGCCCGGCCTGAATTTCCCTGATTTACCCCTCTTTCCAGGAGCGCGTCATGTCCGAAACCCCGATCGCATCCCGTGAAGCCGCCCTGCGTATTGCACACGCGGCCCGCACCCTGAACGGCCTGGATGTCAAAGCCTTCGTAGGCGCCCTGGCCGACCGTTACGACCTGCCCCTGACCGAGAACAAGCTCGCCCGCGTCACCGTTGAAGACCTGCGCGAACTGCTTGCCGGTGACAATGCCGAACAAAATTGTGTGGTAGGTGTCGATATCGAACAATTGAAGGCCGTCGTTTCCCTGTTCAAGGGTGAAGGCGTGGAAGGCAGTGATCTGCCTCCCGTTGAAGCCTACAAGGACGGCGACCTGCCCCAATCCATCCGCGTGGCCATTGCCTCCAACCGGGGCGACAACCTGGATGGTCACTTTGGCTCCTGCGAGCGCTTCCTGATCTATCAGGTGGCCCCTACCGCCATGAAGCTGGTGGAAGTGCGCGGCGCCCTGGACGCTGATCAGGAAGAGGACAAGAACGCAGCCCGTGCCGGCCTGATCAAGGACTGCCAGATCATCTATCTGCAATCCATCGGCGGACCCGCTGCGGCCAAGGTGGTGCGTGCCGGCGTGCATCCCATCAAGGTACCCAAGGGTGGCCCCGCCAAGGATGTCCTGACCAAGCTTCAGGAACACCTGCTCACGCCCCCGCCCTGGCTGGCCCGCATCATGGGTGTTCCTGCGGCCTCTCTGGCCAAGTACGAGGAAGAACTCGCCAACGAGGAACTCTGATGATTACCCAGGAAACCCTGCAAGCTGTCGCCCAGGCTGCCCCGGGTAAGACCGCCCTCGAACTGCGCGCCCAGTTTCCCGGGGTCATGTTCACCGAGTGCGGGGAGGATGACATCCCCGCCCGGCTGGACCCCGTCCTGGAAACGCCCACCCACTATCTCTACCTGTTTACCAACGCCAGTGGTCATTGCCTGGAATTCACCGGCGATTTCAATGGGGCTACGGGTATCGTCGTAGCGGCCCGCGCCGATGGCGACGACTGAACAGGAACTGGATGCACCCGTCGCCTCGGGGCTTTGCGAGGGCTGTGCTTTTACGGCCACCCTCCTGCCCTTGCGGCGCTGCATTCCGGGCGACATCTGCATCCGCGCCCATAGCGGACGCCAGATCGATCGCTTCCTGCGCAGCAACAAGGACGAAGCCCCCAACTATCTCAATGACCTGTTCTGGGAACGGCGTGCCATAGCGGCCCGTTATGCCCCGGTTGCCGCCATTGACCACCTGATCCACGACACGGATGAAGTGGTACGCCGGGTGGTAGCCGAGCGTATCCCGGTTGAGCGGCTCATGGACATGGTCAAGGACCCGGACCGGGAAGTACGCCTCTCCGTCGCCGCCCGGCTTCCCGCGCCTGCGCTTACCGCCCTGTTCAACGACCCGGATTACCTGATCCGGGTGACCCTGGCCCGACGCATGCCCCACGGCCAACTGGCCCGCCTGGTCAAAGATCAGGAAAGGGAAGTGCGCAAGGCCGTGGCTCAACGCCTGCCCACCTTTGCCCTTTACACCCTGGCCGACGATCCGGAACCAGAAATTCGTGCCATCGTGGCCAGCCGGGCCCTGCCAGGACTGGCAGCCAGCATGCTGCAGGATGAGGAATGGTGGGTACGCCTCGCGGCCCTCCCTCAAGCCCCTCCTGAATGCATTCCCCAATTGTTGCAGGACACGGAGGCGGAAATCCGCGAAGCGGCCCGCCTGCGTTTATTGAAGTTGTCTGAAACCGCTTACTCCGCTAACGTTAGCGCCCCGAACCCCATCAACCCACTCCACCATCCCGAGGACGGATCATGAAGGACACCCTGGCCTGGCAGGAATACTGTAAAACCCTCGCCTCCAGCATCCAAGAATGCTGCACCCGCACGCCGGTCTCCGGCGGCCCCGCTGCCCTGGTCAACCAACTGGAGCAGCAACTGCCTGAATGGCAATTCCGTCATCGCTTCAACCGGGGGGGCTGGTACCGCCTGGGTGGCGTCGTGGATGGGGCCGGCAACAGCCTGTCCGAGAATCTGGAGTCCTGGTCCGAACAGACCCTGGATGAACACGATGGCGACATGGCCAGCCTTCTGGATGCTCTGGATGCCAATGCTCGCTACGCGACCCGTCTGGTGGGCAGCACCCACTATCTGGTAGCCCCTGCCGGTGAATCTCCCGACGATTTCCTGCAACTGGAAGTGGAAGAGCTCCAGGAAATGCAGGGCCACCGCCTGGGAGAAGGCGACCCCTCCAGCCTGCTGGAACTGATTGATCCGGATGCGCCCCACGCCCAGTTGAAGCCCCTGGGCCTGCCCACCTATCGCTTCCGCCGCCTGCTGCACATGGGTTCCACCCTGCAGCGCATGGCCGCCCAGAGTCCTGAGCCCCCGGCCATTCAACGGCTGATGGAAGACTGGAACGAAAGCAGCGCCGGTCACACCACGTCTTTCAACAACCATTGGGTCATCGCCCTGCGGGAGTACCTGGACCGCTACCAGCAGACCCAGTACCGGGCCCAGCCCATCCCCATCCTGTCCGGCAAGCCCCCGCGTTTCGATGTGGAACAAGGTACCCGGGAATTGAAACTGCAGGCCGCCCTGCAGGCTTTTGACAAGGAAGTGGGTTATCCCCTGGCCTGGTATTTCCACATGCTCACCACCAAGGCGGTGCCCGCCTGGGTTGCCCAGGTGGTCGTGGAAGATGCTCTGGCTGGTTTTGCTTACCTGCCTCAGCGGGACGTGGATGTGGTGCGCCGCTGGCTGCACCGTCCCTACGCCCTGTAAAGCAAGCTTCTCTGTACGCCTTCGGGCCCGCCTTGGCGGGCCCGATTACATTCCAGGCCCTTACAGCCCTACCTTTTACAGCCCTACTCGCATGACCTGCATGGCCGAAGGCTGAAAACCGAAGCTGCCGTAAAACTGCTGGGCCCGCACATTGTCGTGGTCCGTGAGCAGGGTTACCCGCTTCAAGCCCTGACTTCCAGCCCAGGCCAATACTTCGCTCACCAGCAAAC
>QKDJ01000146.1 GCA_003252145.1 Azovibrio restrictus | reverse complement strand
GTTGGCCAGCCCTCCAGAGCCTGGAGCAGATTGACTCGGCGAATCAGCCAGAAACCGAGAAAGACCATGAGAAGCACCCGTACATTCATCAGCAGCAGCCAGTCGTAGGGGGAGCGGCCTTGCCACAAGGTAAGCCCGGCGTAGGCTAGGCTGACGGTGAGGGTCAGGGGGAGGGCGGCCTTCAGGGTGCGTTTGAGCAGGGCCGGGCGAACCGGGCCGGCAGCCAGGAGTGCAAGAGTCAGCAGCAGGGCCAGGACCAAGGGGCTATGGATGAAGCTGATGCTGGCTAATGTCAGCAGGTAGGTCAGCAGCCAGGAACGGGGTGACAGGCTCATGGGGTCATCCAGCGCCGGCGGCGGGCGTATTGCCAGACCAGCAGGGTCAGGGCACCTTCACCCAGGCCGATCAGGGCATGGGGGATGAGTACGGCGGGCAGGGTGACGGCCCAGCCGAAGGGGAAAAAGCGGGGGCTGCCGTCGGCCGCCTGGGCGATCCAGGGCTGGGCACCCAACACCAAAGCAACCAACAGGGCGGAAACCATGACCGATCCCCAGGCGGCGATGACTACGGCAGCAGGTTCATGGAGGGGCCGCAGGAGACGGAACAGGATTAAAGCCGTGGCGCTGCCTGCCAGGCCCATGGCCAGGGCATTGACTGGCAGGGCGGTGATGCCCCCGGCCCCGAACAGCAGGGATTGCAGCAACAGCACCAGACTGTAGGCCAGGAAAGCGGGGCGCAGTCCGAACAGCAGGGCCAGCAGGGCCACACCCAGGGCATGGCCGGAAGTGCCCCCGGGCAGGGGCACCATGATGAGTCCCAGGCCGTAGGCCAGGGCGGTCATCATGGCCAGGCGGGGTACCGTCTGCTCATCCAGGCGTTCCCGCAGATTCCGGGAGGCCCAGGCCCAGGCGCCTGCTGCCAGGGCGGCGGCAGGAATCCAGGTTTGAGGGGCGAGGAAACCGTCGGGGATATGCATGGTCAGGGCATGTTCAGAACAGGTAGGAAGCCGAGAAAACGATGCGATATTTTTCCTTGCCCTCTGCCCCCTGTTGCTCACTGGATTCATTGAGGCGGGTCCATACCGCCTTCTTGATGCCCAGAGCCAGGGAGGCTTTGTCCAAGTAGGCTCGAATGCCTGGCATCACATAGAGCATGCGGCCCCCGGTGGCTGACTCGTAGCTGCCGTTGGCCCGGTCCCGGCCCAGGGCCAGATACTGGGCTTCCAGTACGCCGTCCAGGCGGAATTTGCGCTCCCCGTCGGCCAGTAGCCGGTAGTTCAGGGCACCGTTTAGACGATTCTCCTTCCCGAACTTCATTTTTTGTCCGTCGGCGTAGGTGTATTCCTGAAAGCGGATGGCGGAAGCTTCCAGGTTCAGGGTGAGCTTTTCGCTCAGCATCTTGGCGGCGGACAGACCCAGATTGAAGGAGGCTTTGCCAAAGCCCCGGGATTTGCCCGGATCGATATTGCCTTGGCTGTCCCGGGCGTTGGCATTGCCCGTAGGCAGGCTGGCGCCGCCGAACAGGGTGAAATGCCAGTCCTCCAGGTCGTCCAGGCTTTCGTTGGCCGGAGTCAATTGCAGGCCTGCCTGGTGGTCGTACTTGAAACCGATCTGGCCCATGACCGACATGTCGGCCCAGCCCCGGGAGGTATAGCCGCCGGGCTCGTCGGTCTTGTCGTTATAGGGTACGAACACATAGGCAGAGAACCAGGGGGTGAAGCCATAGCCCAGACCGGTCATCCAGTAGCGGGCGTATTCAGCTTCAGGCTCATTGGGGTCGTACTTCTTGTAGCGGGCCTCATCCATTTTCAGGTAAGCCAGCCAGCTACCGGCAGGCAGGGTGGCCGAGCTGGCGGATTCAATGGGGGCTCCGGGACCTTCCAGGGCGGCCGCTCCAACTCCGGCGACGCCATGGTGAGCCTGGGCCAAGCTGGCCCAGAACAGGGCCGTAAGAGGTAAGAGCGGGAGTGTGCGGAGTTTGAGCTTCATGGCGTTGCGGACCTTTTCTTGTAGCGCCCCCAGAGCTGGTAGGCGCCGAACAGGGCCAGGATCAGAGCCAGTCCCAGGATGATCCGGGAGGGGCGGTCGGTTTCTTGGCTAGGGGGGCTTTGTGTTCCCGAAGGACTGACCTGTACCTGCAGCATTTGATCCATGCCGTGGCCATCGCCGGAAAAGGCCTTGATGCGCCACTGGCCCTCTTTGCCTGGTACAAAACTGAGTTGTCCCTGGGCATTGGTGCGCCCGACCTGAGCCGGCATTTCGGCGCCAGCCGGGTAAAGCTCGTAGGCCTCAAAGGCAAAGGGTTGTCCGTCGGCGTAGGTGAGTTCCAGAAGAACCGCCTGGGTTGTTTGTTGGCTCAGGTGTACTTCATGGGCCAGGGTGGGGGTGGCATTCAGCGCCACAGCCAGTAATGCGGCCTTTAATGCTGCCTGTAGATGTTTCATTGGGGGAGCTCAAATTGCAGGGTGGCAGAGCGCACCAGTTGATCCGCCTTGCCATCCTCCAGCGGGGTTTCCAGACTGGTGGAAATCAATTGCAGCCCGCCGTGTTTGAGACGGATGGCGATGCGGCCATCGGGATCGGTGCTGCCCCGGGTATGGTCCTCATAAGCAACAGGCACTCCGGCCAGAGGTTTGCCATCCAGATAAACCTGCACGGTGAGTTTGTCCCCTTCCTGCAGGACAAAAGGATTGCTGAGGGGCAGAATTTCCAGTCCCTGTCCCAAGGGGCGGAGTGCTTGCGTCGGCCAGCGGCCCAATCGGGTGAGGCGCTCTTCCGAACGCCAGCTCTTGAGGACCTGGCTTACACCGGTTTTCGGTGTGTTGCGGGTTTCCCAGGGGGTCTTGGTCCAGTAGCCGGAGGACAGGTTCAGCTGCATCCGGGGGCAGTCGGCAAAGCGCAGGGGGTAGCCCGCTTTCAGGGGCTTTACCGGAGCGTTCTGGCAATAGGCCTGTTGCAGCAGTGCCGGGTCGTAGGACTCTTCGTCGGCCCCCGCATGGGCCGAGTGGCGATGGCCTTGATAGAGGGTCAGACCTTCATTTTCCGGTTCCAGCCAACTGTTATGGGCCAGGGCGGAGAGGGGGGCAAGTAGGGCGAACACATATAACAGGCTCTTGCCGAGAAAAAAGGACGGCTGCATGGTTTGTTTGTATGAAGAATCTGGAGAAAGATCATACAAGAACTGTGCCGGAAGCCAAGTGCCTGTTTTTACAGGGGGTGTGGAGGTAGGGCTGAAAAGGGGCTTGAGAGGAAGCTGACGGAGTGGTTACTTGTTTGCCAGGGGGAGCCGCAAAGTAAAACAGGCGCCCCGTGGGCTGGCATTGGCGACGGAAAGCTGCCCCCCGTGTCGCTCCACTATGCCATAGCTGATGGAGAGTCCCAGGCCCGTGCCCTGGCCCACGGCCTTGGTGGTGAAGAAGGGCTCGAAGATGTGGGGGCCCTGCTCCGGGGGAATGCCGGGGCCGTTGTCAGTAAAGGTCAGGGTGACGGATTCGCCGTCCTGGCTGCCCTGGATCAACAGGCGCGGGGCGGCTTCCTGGCCGGCCGCGTCACAGGCGTTTTGGATCAAGTTCATGATTACCTGCTGCAACTGGCCGGAGGAGCCCTGGCAGGGCAGTTCATGGGGCAACTCCAGGTCGATGGCAAAGTGGGGTGGGGCATTCTTGGCCACCCAGCGCACGGCCCGCTCCACCACCTCCGTGAGATTCACGGCTTCCGGCGTGGCCTTGTCCACGGCGGAGAAGCGCTTCAGGGCATCCACGATGTCCCGGGTCCGTTCGGCTCCTTCGATCATGCCTTCAATCAGATGGGGCATGTCCTGAAGGATGCGGTCGATGCGTAGTTCCTGACGACGGTCGTTCAGGTCGGCCGCCAGATCCGGGTGACGGTGCACTTCTTCCAGATACTCTCCCAGGCGGCCCGAATAACGTTTCAAGGAGAGCACGTTGCCCAGCACGAAGGAGATAGGGTTGTTCAACTCGTGAGCTACCCCGGCCACCAGCCGGCCCAGGGAAGCCATTTTTTCCGCGTGCAGGAGCTGGCTCTGGGTGCGCTTCAAATCATCGTGGGCCTTGCGCAGTTGCTGGTAGGCCCGGCGCAGTTCGCCCACCGGGCGCCCCGTGACCACCATGCCCATGAGCTTGCCGGTCTGGGAAACCCGGGGAGTGCAGTTGATGGAGAAGGGCATGATGCTGCCGTCTCCCGACCGCAGGTGTAGTTCGCAGTCGTGGACCCCTTCCTGGCCGAAGACCGCGAACAGGTGCCGGGCCCGGGCCCGTTCCTCCGGGGCGGCAAAAAGGTCGAACAGGGAGACTTCCTGCAGCTCCTGTTCATCCTTGCCGGAAAACTGCAGGAAGGCGGGATTGACCTCCTGGATGCGGCCGTTGCGGTCGCAGACCACCAGGATGTCGGACATGGAGGCAATGATGCTCTCGATGAACTGGTGGGATTCCTCCAGGGCCGCATTCTTTTCTTCCAGGGCCACTTCGTACTGGAGCAGGTCGTTGTAGACCTCGTCCATCTTCTGGATCACCTCGATCCAGGCCTGTTCGCCCATGCCCTCGGGGGCGTTCTGGGCCCCCTGGGAGTCAGCGGAATCAGAGGCTGGGTTTGTAGTGGACATGGGCTTCACCATGTTCGTCATGGGCGTGATGATGCTCGGCCTGAAGGGGAATCAGATTCAGTTGGCCATGGCGCACACCTCGCTCGGCCGTGAGGCTGTCGGCAAAACGGCGTACGGCGCTGGTGGGGCCTTTGAGCACCACGGCTTCCAGGCAGTGCTCGTGATCCAGATGGGTGTGCAGGGCTGCCACGGTCAGGTCGTGGTGCTCGTGGGAGATTTCCGTGAGCCGTTCCGACAGGGCCCGCTCATGATGGTTGTAAACGTAGGAGAGACTGGCCACGCAATGGCCCGAGGCTTCCTCCCGGTTATGGGCATCGCCAATGGCGGCGCGGATCAGGTCCCGCACGGCTTCAGAGCGGTTCTGGTAACCCCGTTCGGCCACCAGGGCGTCAAACTGGCTGGCCAGGGTTTCATCGAGGGAAATGGTGAAACGCTCCATGGCGATTCCGGTCCTGTTGAGTAAGGGGTGCATGGTAAACCCTTCCCGGGGCCTTGCCATGGGGGGGTAAGCAAATGGCGCATAATGACGGCTGGCAGGAATAGACGGGAGAGAGACATGGGCGCTCGAATACAAGGCTGGTGGATTGCGCTGCGGGAATGGCTGGTGACCGGCTGGCCTCTGGCTCTGGTGGCTCTGGTCGGGTTCTGGGTGGCTTTTCAGTTCGTGGAACCTGCCCCCCCCAGGCAACTGACCATTTCCACAGGTAGCGAAGACGGGGCCTACTACAACTTCGCCAAGCGTTATCAGGACATCCTGGCCAAGGAGGGGATTCGTCTGGATATCCTGACGTCGGCGGGTTCCTCGGAAAACATGGAGCGCCTGAATCGGGATGAAGCTCAGGTGGCTTTCGTCCAGGGCGGTGGAATGCCGGAATCGGAGCAGGGAGAGGAAAGTGGCCTGCTCTCCCTGGGGAGTGTGTTCTACGAGCCCGTCTGGGTTTTCGTGCGCTCCCATGTGGGCGGTCGCAAGCGGCTCCCCACGCGCCTGACGGACCTGGAGGGCTGGCGTATCGCCGTGGGCCAGGAAGGTAGTGGCGTCAAGGCCCTGGCCGGGCGCCTGCTGGAGGCCAATGAAATGGAGGGAGTCGGCCAACCCCTGGTTTCTCTGGGCGGGCTGCAGGCCGCCGAAGAACTGCAACAGGGGCGGCTGGATGCCCTTTTCGTTATTGCGGCACCGGAGGCACCCGTGGTGCAGGTCCTGTTGCGCTCTCCTGGCATTCGCCTCATGAGCTTTTCCCAGGCCGAGGCCTATAAGCTGCGCTTTCCCTTTTTGTCGCGCCTGACCCTGCCCAAGGGAGCGGTGGACCTGACGCGCAATACGCCGCCCCGGGACACGGAACTCCTGGCCGCCACGGCCAATCTGGTGGTGCGGGATGACCTGCATCCGGTGCTGCGTTCCCTGCTGCTCAAGGCCATGCGGCAGGTGCATGGAGGCAGCAGCTTTTTCAATGTGCGGGGTGAGTTCCCCGCCTATAAGGACACCAGCTTGCCCCTGGCCGAAGAGGCCGAGCGTTACTACACCTCCGGGCCGCCTTTCCTGCAACGCTACCTGCCTTTCTGGCTGGCGGTACTGGTGGATCGTTTCCTGGTATTGGCTCTGCCTCTCTTCGCTCTGTTGTTCCCCCTGATGCGTGTGGCGCCAGCCCTGTATTCCTGGCGCATCCGCTCTCGCATCTGTCGCTGCTACGGGGAGCTCAAGTTTCTCGAAAACGACATCAAGGTCCATTACGATCAGGGGGAGCACGACATGACTGCGCTGGCGGCCTTGCGTCAACGCCTTGATGAGATCGAGGCCACGGCCAACAGTCTGTCCATTCCCCTGAGTTTTAGCGATCTGCTCTATACCCTGCGGGAACACATCAATCTGGTGCGCAAGACCCTGGATCGCCGCGAGCGTGAACTGGAGGCGGCTCATCTGCAGCAAAACGGACTTAATTCATGAAAGCTTTTCTCGTCGCCAATCCCAAGGGGGGCTCCGGAAAGTCCACCCTGGCTACCAATCTGGCCGGCTATCTGGCCCGTCAAGGTCACGAGGTGATGCTGGGCGACATCGACCGGCAACAATCAGCCCGGGAGTGGCTGGCGCTGCGTTCCCGGGAACTGCCGGCCATCGGCACCTGGGAAATCGGCCCCGACGATATCGCCCGTCCTCCCAAGGGCACCAGTCATGTGGTGCTGGATACCCCAGCTGGCCTGCGGGGCCGCTCCCTGGAAAAAGTGCTCAAGCTGAGTACCCGGGTCATCGTGCCCGTACAGCCGGCCCTCTTCGACATGCTGGCCACCCGCCATTTTCTTGAGGACCTGATGGAGGCCAAGGCCGTGCGCAAGGGCAAGGCTGATGTGGCGGTGATCGGCATGCGGGTGGATGCCCGGACCCGGGCCGCGGCGGAGCTGGAGCGCTTTCTCGCCACCTTCGACCTGCCCGTGCTGACCTATCTGCGGGATACCCAGAACTACGTGCAGGCCACTGCCCAGGGTCTCACCCTGTTCGATCTGCCCCCCTCCCGGGTGGAGCGGGACCGGGAGCAATGGCAGCCCATCCTTGACTGGGTGAACGGCGGGGCTTGAGGGCCTTTCGGGCTGTTAGAATGCGCCGTTTTCTGGATTGCGCTCCCGGTCATGCATAGCGGCCTTACAACCATCGATCTCGTTCTCTTTCTGGGGGTGCTGGCCCTGATGTTGGCCCGCCTCCTGAAGTTGCCGCCCCTGATCGGCTATCTGGGGGCCGGGATCGCGGTTGGGCCTTCCGGTCTTGCGGTGTTGTCCG
>QKDJ01000053.1 GCA_003252145.1 Azovibrio restrictus | reverse complement strand
GGTGGTGAGGGCATCGAGGTGGTGACCGGCAGCCAGCCCGCAGATCAGGTGCCGATCTTTGCGGATCTTGCCGAGCGCTATGGTCTGCTGGCCTCGGTGGGGTCGGATTTTCATGTCCCCGGCGAAGGTGGGCGGGAACTGGGTAGTCTGATGGGCAAGCCCATGCAATTGCCCGAGCGCTGCAAACCCGTGTGGGCAAAGTGGTGAACTGAATGCCTGTCGCCCAGACCTTCACACTCCATCCGGTCAATCCCCAGGAGCGGTCCATCAAGGAAGCCGTGCGCCTGCTGCGCAAAGGCGGCGTCATGGTGTATCCGACAGACTCCTGTTATGCCCTGGGCTGCATGATCGGCAACAAAGAAGGCATGGAGCGCATCCGCCAGATCCGGGGCGTGGATGATCATCACCACTTCACTCTGGTGTGCAAGGACCTGTCCGAGATTGCCCGTTATGCCCGGGTGGACAATAAGCAATACCGAATCCTCAAGGCAGCCACCCCGGGTAGTTACACCTTCATTCTGGAGGCGACCCGGGAAGTGCCCCGCCGCCTGCAGCATCCCAAGCGCAGTACCATCGGCTTGCGGGTTCCCGACAATGCCGTGGTCTCCATGTTGTTGGAGGAACTGGGCGAGCCGATCCTGTCCGTCACCCTGCAGATGCCGGATGACGAATACGCCCTGAATGATCCGGACGAAATTGGCGAGCGCCTGGGCAACAGGGTCGATGTCATACTGGAGTCGGGCTATTGCAGCCTGGTCCCCACGACCGTGATCGATCTCCACGTCGACCCGCCGGAATTGTTGCGGACAGGGGCGGGAGACCCTGAAAAACTTGGCTTTTAACAAAGGCTTGTAGTTGGAACTTAATCTAATACAAAAGATTGCTGTATTTGCTCTGCCGGTGATTTTCGCCATTACCCTGCATGAGGCGGCCCACGGTTATGCCGCCTTGCGATTCGGCGATCGGACCGCGCAGATGCTGGGGCGCATCAGCGTGAACCCGCTCCGTCATATCGACCCGGTGGGCACCATCCTGCTGCCTGCCATCACCATCATGCTGGGGGGTATCCTGTTCGGGTGGGCCAAGCCGGTGCCGGTGAACTTCAACAATCTGCGCAATCCCAAGAAGGATATGTTGTGGGTGGCGGCGGCGGGACCGGCCGCTAACCTTGCCATGGCGGTGTTCTGGGCAGCCATGATCAAGCTGGCCTCCCTCATGACCAACTCCTATTCCCATCCGCTAGCCTTGATGGGGCTGGCGGGGGTGACCATCAATGCCATCCTGGCCACGTTGAACCTGCTGCCCATTCCGCCATTGGATGGTGGGCGTATCGCCGTGAGCCTGCTGCCCCCGAAATGGGCCTACCAACTGGCCCAGTTGGAACCCTACGGCTTGTTCATTCTGATTGCCTTGCTGGCCACCGGCCTGCTGGGTGTGATTATCGGTCCGCTCTATCAGACCATGGAGCAATTGCTCCTGCATATGTTTAACATTATTCCCTAACCATCTGAATCAAATATGTACGCAGATCGCGTTCTCTCCGGCATGCGCCCCACGGGCAGTCTCCATCTGGGTCACTATCATGGTGTCCTGAAAAACTGGATCCGGCTCCAGCACGAATACGAGTGCTTGTTTTTCGTGGCCGACTGGCACGCCTTGACCACCCATTACGACAATCCCCTGAGCATTCATGACAGCACCTGGGAGATGGTCATCGACTGGCTGGCGGCGGGGGTGGACCCAGCCAAGGCGACGCTGTTCATCCAGTCGGAGGTGATCGAGCATGCGGAACTGCATCTGCTGCTTTCCATGATGACTCCCCTGGGCTGGCTGGAGCGTGTGCCGACCTATAAGGACCAGCAGGAAAAACTAACGGAGAAAGACCTGTCGACTTATGGTTTCCTAGGTTATCCGTTGCTGCAATCCGCAGACATCCTCATCTACCGCGCCAATCAGGTGCCGGTGGGGGAGGATCAGGTGCCCCATATCGAGTTCGCCCGGGAAATCGCTCGTAGATTCAATCATTTATATGGCAAGGAGCCGGGCTACGAAGACAAGGCCCAGGCCGCCGTGAAGAAACTCGGTGGCAAGAAGGCCAAGCTTTATCTGGAGCTCAAGACCCGGTATCAACAGGAAGGCGATGCTTCCGCCCTGGATTCCGCCAAGGCCATGCTGGGGGAAACCCAGAACCTGAGCCTGGGGGACAAAGAGCGGCTCTATGGCTATCTGGAAGGCGGAGGCAAGATGATCCTCACCGAGCCGGAGTCCCTGTTGACCGCCGCTTCCAAGATGCCGGGGCTGGATGGCCAGAAGATGTCCAAGTCCTACAACAACACCATTTCCCTGCGGGAGGATGCGGAATCCGTCAGCAAGAAGATCCGCACCATGCCCACCGACCCGGCCCGGGTGCGCCGGACCGACCCGGGTGAGCCCGGCCGCTGCCCGGTATGGCAGTTGCATGAGGTGTATTCGGGCGATGACGTGAAATCCTGGGTGCAACAGGGCTGTACCACGGCCGGTATCGGCTGCATCGAGTGCAAACAGCCCGTCATTGACGCCGTTTTGAAGGAGTTGGCCCCCATTCAGGAGCGTGCCAAGGCCTACACTGAAGATCCGGATACCGTGAAGAACGTGATTGCGGATGGGTGCGAGAAGGCCCGGGATCTGGCCCGGGAGACCATGCGGGACGTGCGGGAGGCCATGGGTCTTTATTACGGCTGAGCTTGAAACCTGGCGCTTCGGCCATACCCATGGAATTGGAAACCAATAGCCATTGAGCGATGACCGAAGACACCACCCCCATTGAAGGCGAAATTGTCGAACCGGGCGAGGAGGGCGCAGTCCTACCCAATCTGCCGGCCCAGACCCTGCCTGCCAACCTTTACATCCTGCCCCTGACGGAAAAGCCGTTTTTTCCGGCCCAGACGCTGCCCTTGATCATGAACGAGGGCCCCTGGCTTGAGAGCGTCAAACGGATAGGCGATGCCGGCCACCATCTGGTGGGCCTGGTCTGCGTGCATGGTGAAAATTCCGACGATGCCCGGCCCCAGGATTTCTATGGCGTGGGCACTTTGGTGCGCATGCACCATCCCATGCGCTCGGAAGGCAAGATCCAGTTCATCGCCGAGGGCATCACCCGCTTCAAGGTGTCGGAATGGCTGTCGCCAAAACCGCCTTATTTCGCCCGGGTGGAATACCCGGCCGAGCCACGCCAGGCCAAGGCTGCGGAAGAGGAAACCAAGGCCTACGCCCTGGCCATCATCAATGCCATCAAGGAGTTGCTGCCCCTCAACCCATTGTATTCCGAGGAGCTGAAGTTCTTCCTGAACCGCTTCTCTCCCAATGAGCCGGCCCTGCTGACAGACTTTGCCGCCAGCCTCACCACGGCGCCCAAGGAAAAACTCCAGGACGTGCTGGAGTCCTTCAATCTGCGCAGGCGCATGCAGAAGGTGCTGGTGCTCATCAAGAAGGAATTGGAGGTCGCCAAGCTCCAGACCCAGATTCGTGCCAAGGTGGAAGAGAAGATGACCCAGCAGCAACGGGAATTCTTCCTGCGGGAACAGCTCAAGACCATCCAGAAGGAATTGGGCATTGCCAAAGATGACCGCACCATGGATCTGGATATGTACGAAGGGCGGCTGAAGAAGCTCAAGTTGCCGCCCCATGCGGAAAAAAAGATCGATGAGGAGATGACCAAGCTGGCGGGCCTGGAACATGGCTCCGCCGAGTACACCGTGACCCGCAACTATCTGGACTGGCTCACCAGCCTGCCCTGGGGGAAGTTCACCAAGGACAAGTTGGATCTGGTGCGGGCACGCAAGATCCTGGATCAGGACCACGACGGTCTGGATGACGTCAAAGACCGGATCATCGAGTTCCTGGCCGTGGGTGCCATGAAAGGCGAAGTGGCAGGGTCCATCGTGTTGCTGGTGGGGCCGCCCGGGGTAGGCAAGACCTCTGTCGGTAAATCCGTGGCCCGGGCCCTGGGCCGCAAGTTCTACCGCTTCTCTGTGGGCGGCATGCGTGACGAGGCGGAGATCAAGGGCCACCGCCGCACCTATATCGGTGCACTGCCGGGCAAATTCATCCAGGCCATCAAGGAAGTGGAGTCCCAGAACCCGGTCATCATGCTGGACGAGGTGGACAAGATCGGCGCCTCCTACCAGGGGGACCCGGCCTCGGCCTTGCTGGAGGTGCTGGATCCCGAACAGAACGCCGAGTTCCTGGACCACTATCTGGATGTGCGCTTCGATCTGTCCAAGACCCTGTTCATCTGCACCGCCAACCAACTGGACACCATCCCGGCGCCCCTGCTGGACCGCATGGAGACCATCCGCCTGTCCGGCTATCTGATGGAAGAGAAAGTGGCTATCGCCCGCCACCATCTCTGGCCGAAACAGTTGAAGAAGGCTGGATTGAAACGAGGGCAGGTGAGCATCACCGCTGCTGCCATCCGCAAGATCATCGAAGGCTATGCCCGGGAGGCCGGGGTCCGCCAACTGGAGATGAACCTGGGCAAGGTGATTCGCAAGTCCGTGGTGAAAATCCTGCGCCAGGAAGCGGACCAGCTTCACGTTTCCACGGACAACCTGGAAACTTTTATCACCGACCCGCCTTATCTGCCCGAAAAGCCCATGACCGGTGTCGGAGTCATCACCGGCCTGGCCTGGACGCCCCTGGGCGGCGCTACCCTCACCATCGAGGCCACCAAGGTCCATACCTTGAACCGGGGCTTCAAGCTCACCGGCCAACTGGGCGATGTGATGAAAGAGTCCGCGGAGATCGCCTACAGCTATATCAGCAGCCATTTGAAGGGCTATCAGGCGGATGTGAAATTCTTCGATGAGGCTTTCGTCCACCTGCACGTGCCGGAAGGCGCGACCCCCAAGGATGGTCCCAGTGCCGGCATCACCATGGCCACGGCCTTGCTCAGCCTGGCCCGCAACCAGAAGATCGATCGCCCCTTGGCCATGACGGGGGAGCTGACCCTCACGGGCAAGGTGTTGCCGGTGGGCGGCATCCGGGAAAAGGTCATAGCCGCCAAGCGTGTCGGCATTCACGAACTTATCCTGCCCGCGGCCAACAAGCCGGATTTCGACCGTCTGCCGGATTACGTGAAAGAAGGCCTGGAGGCCCACTTCGTCAAGCATTACCGGGACGTGGTGAAACAGGTATTCACCCACTGAAGCACCATGCCCTGGTTCCATCCCAGCGGTGGATTGATCTATCACCTGAGGGCGTGGCGATACAGCCAGGGCTTGTGGCGGCCATTTCATCAGCAGCTCCACCGTTGGCTCCAAGGCTGGCAACCGCCGGAACAACACCTTGTATTGCTGGGGCCCAGTGGGGGATATGCCTTGAGTCCGGCCTTCCTGGGCCGGTTCACGCGAATCACGTTGGTGGAACCGGACAGCCTGGCTCGCTACATCCTCCGGCGCCGTTTTCCCCACGTCCGGTTTGAAACCGATTCCACCTATGATCTGACCGGAAATCAGGGCTTTGCAGCCCTGGGGCAACGCTTTCCGGACGCCGCATTCCTGTTCTGCAATCTGCTGGGGCAGCAGTTGCAAGGACAAGACAGGAACCAGGACCGTGCTGCCTGGCTGAGTCGTCTGGAGCCTGGGTTGTCAGGCAGGCACTGGGCCAGCTGGCATGACCTGGCCTCAGCCCATCGGCCACCGGATGAGATGTCTCCATATTCGCTGGAAGCAGCCGTGGCCCTGGAGGATGTCCTAGGCCATTTTTGGCACGGTGGTGTGCTGAATATCAATGATCACACTTGCGCCGGCATTGCCCCAAGGGTGCCCAGGAAGTACGCCATCTGGCCACTGCTGCCTAGCCAATACCATCTTGTGGAGTGGCTGGAATCGCCGTGAGCCTGGCATTGCTGGTCATTCCCATCCAAGCCCGTTTCGGGCAACCAAAGTTTCACGTGTGAATCTGCAATGGCGAGGCTAGAATGCTCTCGCCCACGTGGGCCTAGTAAGTACAGAAAAATAAAAAAACAAAAACATGGTTTGGTCGATTGAGAAAAGTCAGCGCGTAAATCAGGATGCCATTTCAAGTTATTTTCTGAATATCAATTAATCCATCGTGTTATTCAATTCTTGGCAATTCATCCTGGCGTTTCTGCCGGTTTCATTGCTGGTTTATTTCTGGCTAAACCAGAAAGCCCGTTTGCCCCTGGCTGCAAAAGCCTGGTTGGTGGGAACAAGCCTGTTTTTCTATGCCTATTGGAATATCGATTATCTGCCACTGATCCTGGCATCCATGCTATTCAACTTTGCCGTGGGCAGTGGGCTGTCACCCGAGCGAGGCACCTCCCATGCCATCCTGAGCAGGAAGGCCATCCTGATTCTGGGCGTATCGGCCAACCTTGTTCTGCTGGGTTACTTCAAATACAGAGGCTTTCTTGTTGAAAACATTAATTCTTTGTTGGGTGGGCATTATGCCTTACCTGAGGTGGTGCTGCCTCTGGCAATCAGTTTTTTCACTTTCCAGCAGATTGCCTACCTGATCGACAGTTATCGGGGTGAAACGACGGAATATGATTTCCTGAGTTATGCCTTGTTCGTGACATTCTTTCCGCAATTGATTGCAGGCCCCATTGTGCATCACCGGGAAATGATGCCCCAGTTTGCTTCCCGCTGGTCTTTGGTCGTCCGGTATAAAAATATCCTGCTGGGCCTGCTCATCTTCAGTGCCGGTTTATTCAAAAAAGTGGTCATTGCCGATACGTTTTCAATTTGGGCAAATAAGGGATTCGATGGTGGATTGCCTTTGGATTTCTATGCTGCTTGGGCGACCAGTCTTTCTTATACCTTTCAGTTGTATTTTGATTTCAGTGGTTATTGCGACATGGCAATCGGCGCAGCCCTGCTTTTCAACATCAAGCTGCCTATCAACTTCAATTCGCCCTACAAGGCTTTGGACATCCAGGATTTCTGGCGTCGGTGGCACATCACCCTAAGCCGTTTTTTACGCGATTACCTTTACATTCCCCTGGGGGGCAATCGAATCTCCCGGAACCGAACCTTTTTGAACCTCATGGCGACGTTTCTGCTGGGCGGCCTGTGGCATGGCGCCAGCTGGATGTTCGTCATATGGGGAGGTTTGCATGGCATGGCCGTGGTGCTGCATCGGGCCTGGCAGTCGTTGCGCCGTCCCATGCCCACTGCCTTCGCCTGGCTGCTGACCTTTCTTTTCGTGAATGCCAGCTGGGTGTTCTTCCGCGCCAAGACACTGGCAGATGCCGAGAGGGTGCTGCAGGGAATGTTGGATTTCAAATCCGCCTTTGGCTTGCCTGTGAGCGTTATTCCAACAGCAGGCTTGGCCTGGGGGGGCGTCTTGGCCGACAAGCTTTTGCGGGTTCTGCCCCATGGCATCGTGCCCTACATGGCTGCCTACAGCATGATTGCCATCGCATTCGGGCTTATTTTCCAGA
>QKDJ01000226.1 GCA_003252145.1 Azovibrio restrictus | reverse complement strand
GACCGAAATAGATGTCGCCGGTCAGCTCCCGCACGATCAGGATGTCCAGACCGGACACCACTTCGGGTTTCAGGCTGGAGGCGTTGGCCAGTTCCGGATAGAGAATGGCAGGACGCAGGTTGGCAAACAGATTCAATTGCTTGCGGATACCCAGCAGCCCCCGCTCGGGACGCTGTTCCCGGGGCAGGTTGTCCCATTGGGGACCACCCACGGCACCCAACAGTACAGCGTCGGCTTCCTGGGCCAGTTTCTGGGTGGCTTCCGGATAGGGGTTGCCTGTAGCATCCACGGCACAACCGCCCAGAAGGGCTGTTTCCATCTCGAAACCCAGACTCAGGGCTTCCAGCACACGCACGGCTTCCGCCATGATTTCGGGACCGATGCCATCACCGGGCAATACACAAATTTTCTTGCTCATGGTTCTTTCCTGATCAGGCAAACAGCCAGGGTTGCAGCTGTTTGCGACGCTCTTCGAATTCGCGGATTTTTTCAGCATGGCGCAGGGTCAGGCCAATGTCGTCCCAGCCATTGAGCAGACACTCCTTGCGGAAGGGGTCCACCTGGAAGGGGATGCTGTGACCATCGGGGCGTACCACCAATTGCTTTTCCAGATCCACGGTCAGCTTGAAGCCGGGGGAAAACTCGGTCAGACCGAACAGGGCATCAATCTCGGCCTTGGGCAGCACCAGGGGCAAAATGCCGTTCTTGAAACAGTTATTGAAGAAGATGTCAGCAAAGGATTCAGCCAGAATCACCTTGAAACCGTAATCTCCCAAAGCCCAGGGTGCATGCTCACGACTGGAGCCGCAACCGAAGTTGCTGCGGGTCAGGAGGACCGAGGCTCCCTTATAGCGCTCCTGATTGAGCACGAAGTTGGGGTTCAGGGGACGACGGGAGTTATCCATCCCCGGTTCACCATGGTCCATGTAGCGCCATTCATCAAAAGCGTTGGGGCCAAAGCCGGAACGCTTGATGGACTTCAGGAACTGCTTGGGAATGATGGCATCCGTATCCACATTATTGCGGTCGAGAGGCGCCACCAGACCATCGAATTTGACAAATTTATCCATTATTCCACTGCCTTCTTGACGGCTTCACCGCCCTTTTTCATGGTTTCGCCAACGACCTCGCCACCTTTCTGCAAGGCCTTGCCCACGGATTCCCCACCCTTCTGGATGGCCTCACCCGCCACCTCTGCGCCTTCATGTACGTCCTGCTTCACCCCTTGAGCGGTGTGACAGGCCGACAGCAGACAAGCAATGAAGAGGAGATATCCGAAACGCTTCATGACCAACCTCAGAGAATGTCTCGTACGTCCGCAAAATGGCCAGCGATCGCCGCAGCTGCCGCCATGGCTGGACTCACCAGATGAGTACGGCCACCAGGACCCTGGCGCCCCTCAAAATTGCGATTGGAGGTGG
Organism: Azovibrio restrictus; assembly: GCA_003252145.1. Classification (GTDB taxonomy): domain Bacteria; phylum Pseudomonadota; class Gammaproteobacteria; order Burkholderiales; family Rhodocyclaceae; genus Azovibrio; species Azovibrio restrictus_A. The sequence continues at coordinate 6,064 of QKDJ01000226.1, read as the reverse complement.
AAGCGCAACGCTCACCGGGTTCCAGACGGTCCGCGTTCATGGCCAGACACATGGAACAACCAGGCTCACGCCACTCAAAACCAGCAGCGACGAAAATCTTGTCCAGCCCCTCAGCCTCAGCCTGACGCTTGACCAGACCGGAACCCGGCACCGCCAGGGCCAACTTCACGCCGTCAGCCTTCTTACGCCCCTTGAGCACAGCGGCCGCTTCACGCAAATCCTCGATCCGGGAGTTGGTGCAGGAACCGATGAAAACCTTGTCGATGCGAATGGACTTGACCGGCATGTTGGGATTTAGGCCCATGTATTGCAGGGCTCGCTCCATCCCTTCACGCTTGACCGGATCCTTTTCCTTGACCGGGTCAGGCACTTGTCCGGTCACGGACACCACCATCTCCGGAGAGGTCCCCCAGGTCACCTGGGGCAGGATTTCGGCACCATTGAGCACTACCACCTGATCAAACTGAGCCCCCTCATCAGACTTCAGGGTACGCCAATAGGCCACGGCCCGATCCCAGACATCACCACGGGGGGAGAAAGGACGGTCCTTCAGGTATTGAATGGTGGTTTCATCCACAGCCACGAAACCCATGCGGGCACCGGCTTCGATGGCCATGTTGCAAAGGGTCATCCGCCCTTCCATGGACAGGCTGCGAATGGCAGAACCGCCAAATTCGATGGCGTAACCCGTACCACCTGCCGTACCGATACGACCAATGATGGCCAGGGCCACATCCTTGGCGGTCACACCCTTGCCCAGAGCGCCATCCACACGGATCAGCATGGATTTGGACTTCTTCTGGATCAGACACTGGGTCGCCAGCACGTGCTCCACTTCGGAGGTACCGATACCGTGAGCCATACAGGCAAAGGCTCCGTGGGTGGAGGTATGGGAGTCCCCACAAACCACGGTCATCCCTGGCAGGGTGGCACCGTTCTCGGGCCCCACCACATGGACGATGCCTTGGCGCAAATCCTTGAAGGGGAAATAGGCCAGCGCCCCCACTTCACGGATGTTGGCATCCAGGGTTTCCACCTGCTGACGGGAAACAGGATCCTTGATCCCTTCATCCCAATGGTCAGTGGGCGTGTTGTGATCCGCCGTGGCGACGATGGAGGACACTCGCCAGGGCTTGCGCCCAGCCAGCTTCAATCCCTCGAAAGCCTGAGGGCTGGTCACCTCGTGAATCAGGTGACGGTCAATGTAAATCAGGGCCGTGCCGTCCGCCTCCTGGTGGACCACATGGTTATCCCAAAGTTTGTCGTATAGGGTTTGCGGCATAAGCAAAATATAGGGGCCAGGAAAGCTTTAAATTATGGCATATCAACCCGGTACCTAGGCAAGGTTTGCCCAGGGAAATGGCAAACCGGATCGACACTTACCCCAGCGTCATTCCCGCACCCAGCGCTGAACCAATAGCAAACCCATCAATGCAAACATGGCACTCAAGGTATATGTCCAACCCGCTCCCAGATCATCCCAGACCCAGCCACTCAACAAGCCACCCAACAACCCGCCCGCACCAAAGGACATACTGGAATACAGCGCCTGCCCCCGCGCCTGGGTTCGCCCGGGAAACCAGCGATTAATGGCCGCAATGGCTGATGCGTGGTAACTCCCAAAAGTAAAGGCGTGCAACACCTGGGCCAGCAATAAGATCATCAGAGATGAAACTCCCCAGCCCGTGCCCAGGAACCGCAAAATGGCAGCCACGAAGCTGAACACCAGCAGATTCCGCAACCCAAAGCGCCGGGTAAGACGGGGCATCAGCAGAAAAATCAAGATTTCTGCCACCACCCCCAGGGACCACAACACGCCCACTTCCACCTTGCTATACCCATGAGCGGCCAGATGGATGGAATAAAAAATGTAGTACGCCCCGTGGGCTGCCGACATGCAAAAACAGGCGGCCAACAGAGCTCGCACCCGAGGCTGAGCGAGAATACGCGCAACGGGTTCCTGGGCACCGGACCCCGTTTGCAGAGAGGTCTCCGGCACAAGCAAGGCAAAGAGGAGAATACCTCCGAGGATGAGCGCGCAAACCCAGAGCACGCCGGAGACCTGCACATGGTCAAGCAACCATCCTGTCCCTGAAACCGTCAGAATGAAACCAACAGACCCCCAGAGACGGATACGACTGTACTGGGCCGACCTTTCCCGCAAATGATCAAAGGTCAGGGTCTCCATCAAGGGCAGGGACGCACTCCAGAAGAATGCCATCACCGCCATGGCCACCAGCATGCTGCCCAGGCGATCAAACCAGAAAAACGCCAGAAAGCCGACCAAGCTGATGCAACTGGACAATCGCACGATGCTGATGCGCCGATAGCCGCCATCAGCCAGCCAACCCCACAAATAGGGACCGATCAGCCGCATCAGCTGCATCTGGGACATCAGCAGGCCAATATCCCAGGCGGAAAACTGGATGGACTGCAGATACAGCCCGAAATAGGGGGAGAACGCCCCGACAAAGGCGAAATAGAAGAAGTAATACCCGGAGAGCCGCCAATAGGGCAATGACGGGGATGACACCGAAAACCGCCTTTACCCTTGGATATCTACAGCAACAGCATCAAGCCTGGGACGGCAAGGGTGACAAAGGAGGCACCACATCCCCACACTGGGCCCGGTGACGCAGGGCATGATCCATCAGCACCAAAGCCAGCATGGCCTCGGCTATCGGCGTAGCGCGGATACCGACACAAGGGTCGTGACGACCTTCGGTCGCCACCTGGATCGGATTCCCTTGAATATCCACGGAACGACGGGCCTGAGCAATGGAGGATGTGGGCTTGATGGCCATATTCACCAGGATGTCCTGCCCCGTGGAAATACCACCGAGAACACCTCCCGCATGATTGGACACAAACCCCCCGGGAGTCATCTCATCCCCATGCTCACTACCCCTCTGAGCCACGGAAGCGAAGCCGGCACCGATCTCCACCCCCTTGACCGCGTTGATGCCCATCATGGCGTAGGCAATTTCCGCATCCAGACGGTCATAGACCGGCTCACCCCAACCCGGAGGCACACCGGTGGCAGTTACCGTAATTTTGGCGCCCACAGAGTCCAGAGACTTGCGCAGGTCATCCATATAGAACTCCAGCTCAGGAACGATGGCTGCATTCGGGGCAAAAAAGGCATTACCGTCGATATGATCGGCGCTGACAAAGGGAATCTCGATGGGACCCAGGGCACTCATCCAGCCCCGGATGCTGATACCGTAGCGTTGCTGCAACCATTTGCGAGCAATGGCGCCAGCAGCCACTCGTACGGCAGTCTCGCGGGCAGAAGAGCGACCACCTCCACGGTAATCCCGAAAACCATATTTCTGGGTATAGGCGTAGTCCGCATGCCCTGGGCGAAAGGTACTGGCGATGTTGCCATAGTCCTTGCTGCGCTGATCCTGATTGCGAATCAGGAGGCCAATGGGAGTACCTGTCGTCTTACCCTCGAAAACCCCGGAAAGAATTTCTACCGTATCGGGCTCCCGACGCTGGGTCACATGACGGGAGGTACCTGGCTTACGCCGATCCAGCTCGGCCTGAATATCCGCTGCACTCAGCTCCAGCCCCGGAGGGCACCCATCCACCACGCACCCAATGGCCGGGCCATGGGATTCGCCAAAGGAGGTGACCGTGAAGAGGGTGCCGAAAGTATTGCCGGACATGGATGAACCTCGGAAATTATGGGTAAAAACTCAGACCTGCCCGCCTGCGCGCAGGGGCTGGGAGTCTATCACAGCTGCCCTTCCCTCACCTCCGGTGCACCCACCCCATCTTTCCCAAGAGCCCAAACCCATGAATAAAAACGACTAAATGCATATTGCATCAGAATCAAAATCCTCTAAAATCATCGCTTCTCCCTCACTCGCTCTGGGCCATGCTGGAAAAAAGACAACACACCAGATTTCACCCCGGTTCCGCCTTGAGCGCCAGCCTGGAACTGGACTACGCCGAAGGCTTTGGGCCCGGAGTGGAGGAACTGCGTGGTCAAGTGGAAGATGTTTCCAGCAGGGGTTTCAAGCTATTGCTTCCAGCAGAAGTCTGCCATGGCTTAAAGCAAGGCCAACAGATTCGCGGCACCCTTTTCATGGCTTCAGGAAAACGCCCCTGGAGCGGCAAGATTTCCCATCTCTCTCCTCGGCTAGGCGGCATCTGTATCGGGATTGCCACGGAAGTGGCCGCAGATTACAGCCAATCCATGGACCAGACACTGGCGCAGGTCATGCTGGATCCGAAGACAGGTGGTATTTCCCTGCGCCGAGACGGAGATAGCCTGGTACTTGACGTCATCGGCCATCTCTCCCTGCCCCTGAGTCGCGATTTCCTGCATCTGGTGCGCAGCGACACCCTGACCGCCATCAATCTCAATCAATGCAAGGGCATGGACTCCGCTGGCCTGGGCATGCTCTGCATTGCCACAGATGCCGGCGTTCCCTTGATCCACGCCCACGGCTTGATCCGAGATTTACTAGTAGTTGCCAGACTTCCCCTGGACGGTGAGCCCCTTCCCAAACAATCCTTCCGCGCTACCAGTAATCCGATCCGCCCCCACGCCAAAACCACAGCAGATGGGCGCCCCCTGGTATTGCCCTCCCGCCTGAAAACATCCGCGCATTAAAAACGCCCCGAAGCGACAAAGCGCTGCGGGGCGATTATCACAAGCAACCCAAAATTCAAGCTGCCGATGAATTCTCGGGCCAGTTCTTGATGTAATTCTTGAGCATCTTGTTTTCGAAACACTGCTCCTCAAGTACCGCCTTGGCCACATCCAGGAAGGAGATCACCCCTTGCAACTGGGCGTTGTCCGTCACGGGAAGATAACGCATGTGTTTTTCCACCATCAGACGGCGCAACTCATTAGCCTCCACCGTGGGAGCTACCGTCACGGGGTCCTTGACCATCACCTCGCCCACGGTAATGTTCTCGGTGGAACCTTGACGAGCGGCAATAGCGGCCAAGACCTCCCGAAAAGTCAGCATACCCACCATGGATTCACCGTCCATGACCACCAGCGAACCCGTATCCAGCTCAGCCATGAGGGATACAGCCTTGGTCAGCGAAGCATCACTGGATATGGAAAACAGGGAAGAACCCTTAATTCTAAGAATTTCCTTAACTTGCATGACGCCTTCTCCCGATTGATCAGCACGAAGCCCAATGGAAGCCATGGTAGAACATCTGTCGTCACAGGAAAAGCTGAGCAGCCCCACCTGCGCGCTTCCATCAGACTGTATTTTTAGTTAGGATTGTCGAATACACCCGTTGGCATTTTCCAGTCGGGCAACCATCGCATAATCGCAAGAGGAACCCTAATGAGCGAGCATATCCATTACGTGACCGATGACACTTTTGAAACCGAAGTGCTGCAAAGCCAGCAACCGGTGCTGGTGGACTACTGGGCGGAATGGTGCGGCCCCTGCAAGATGATCGCTCCCATCCTGGACGAAGTAGCTGCCGAATATGCCGGCAAGCTCAAGGTGACCAAGGTCAATATTGACGACAACCCTTCCACCCCTGCCAAGTTCGGCATCCGTGGCATCCCTACCCTGATGATCTTCAAGAACGGGAATGTGGAAGCCACCAAGGTAGGCGCTCTGTCCAAATCCCAGCTGACCGCTTTCATTGACAGCAACCTGTAATTCCCCTACGCTTCAGGCCTGAATTCGTGACTTCGGATTCAGGCCTTTCTGCAGCACCTCCTCTTATTCCCTGAATCTCTTCAACACCCCCGGGTGTTTCCTCCCCTTTTCCGCATCAACACTCATGCACCTCTCCGAACTCAAGTCGCTACACGTCAGCCAGCTGGTTGAAATGGCAGCTGGCTTCAATATCGATGCCGCCAACCGCCTGCGCAAGCACGAGCTGATCTTCGCGATCCTGCGCTCCCAGGCCAAGAAGGGCGAACCTATCTACGGTGACGGCACTCTGGAAATCCTGTCCGATGGCTTTGGTTTCCTGCGTTCGCCGGATACCTCCTATCAGGCCAACACAGACGACATCTACGTTTCTCCGTCCCAGATTCGCCGCTTCAACCTGCGTACCGGCGACAGCATCGAAG
>QKDJ01000355.1 GCA_003252145.1 Azovibrio restrictus | reverse complement strand
TCCAGCCAGGGCACGGCATATTCCCCCGTGTTGGGGTCGAAGCCCACCACCGAGTGATGCCGGGGATGGGCAATGGAACGATCCTGGTAATCCCAGATGAAGGCGTAGTTGCCATTGGCTGCATCGGCGATAGGGGTGTAGCGGCCATCGGTCGGCATCAAATTGTCGGTGAAACTCATTACGTGGCTATGGTCCAGCGCCAGGGTCACATAGCCCTTGATCTGACCATTCTGGACCACCGGAGTCGCCCAGCGGATGATGCCCTGGAAGCGTTGTCCCTGGGGATTCTCACGGCCAGCGTAGGCTTCCTTTTCCGGTTCGTAGGGAATGCCCAGGCTCTTGGCTTTCTCGGGAGTCACCGGCCCGATGATGCGGGAGGGTACATAGGGGCCAATCACATCGGAAACATAGATTTCCCCGGGTTTCAGATTCTTCAGTTGGGGGAAGTAGGTTTCTGCCCGGGCATAGGTGTTTTCCTTCTTCGAGACGTCTCGCAGTTCCCGGGGCAACAGTTTGGTGGCGCTGACCTTGAGCTTTTCCATGCCATCCAGTCCCACGAAGGTGATTTCATGGAACAAGGGGGCGCTGTGATCACGCAGGACGGTTTCCGGCGGACGGTAGTGGAAATCCTGGCGGTTTTCCGCATTGCTGGCCTCCACCGGCCTGGGGGGCTCGTTTTTCGTTTGCAGGGGAACCCAGGATTTGCCATCGGCAGCCAGTTCCCACTGGCCCTGGTTTACCAGCTTGCGGGTCCGGTGCAGGAGAAAGTCCCGGTAAGCCTTCTCCGAAGGCTCTAGTTGGGCGGCCTGCAGCAGGTCCTGGTCCCGGTCATAGAGGAAATCGGCCACGGCCCGGGCCGTATCGGTGGTGAGCCGCTCCAGTTCTTCCCGGGCCCGGTCATTGAGCGCTTTTTCTGCTTCCCGGGAAAAGGTCTTGCCCATGTCGGCCACGGTACTGCCGACTTCCTGGCTCAGGCTTTCCGTGTCTTCGGCGACCTGGCCGCCCAGGTGAGTAACCCCTTCCCAGGCCAGGAGGGCCAGCAATACCAGAGGAATCACCTTGATCAGGATGAACAGCAGAATCAGCTTGGCGCGGATGCCCAGATGACGCAGGAAGGAGGGTGTATTCATGGACGGATGCGTTCGATCTGGGCGGGAATTTCGGCGGCGGGCAGGGGACGGCTGAAATAATACCCCTGGATTGTGGTGCATCCTCGAGCCCGGAGCCATTCAAATTGGGCCTGGGTTTCCACCCCCTCGGCTACCGTATTCAGGTTCAGTTGCCGGGCCATGGCGATGATGGTGCTGACAATGGCTGCGTCTTCCGGATTAGCGGGGAGTTGGCGTACGAAGGATTGGTCGATCTTGAGTTTCTGGACCGGTAGCCGGCGCAGGTAGGCCAGGCTTGAGTAGCCTGTTCCGAAGTCATCAATGGAGAGTTGCAGCCCGAGCTGGCGCAGTTGAGCCACGGTTTCCATGGTTTCGGCCGCATCCTGGATGAGGATGGATTCCGTCAGCTCCAGTTCCAGTAATTCCGGATCCAGGGCACTTTTTTCGAGGGCCTCTTTAACGGTAGCCACCAGATCGCCCCGTTTGAACTGGACGGTGGATAGATTGACTGCCACGTGCAGGCGCAAGCCTTGGTCCTGCCAGAGTCGGGCCTGGCGGCAGGCCTCATTCAGCACCCAAGCCCCCAGAGGAACGATCAGCCCGCTTTCTTCAGCCAGGGGAATGAATTGGGCGGGAGACACCATGCCATCAGCCCGGGGCCAGCGGATCAGGGCCTCTACGCCCATGACCTGACCGCTTTCGGCATTTACCAGCGGTTGGTAGTGGAGGCAGAACTGATGATGGTTCAGGGCTTCCCGCAAGGCGTTTTCCATATGCAGGCGGGAGAGGGCATCGGAATTCATTTCTGCCTGATAGAAGCAGAAGGTGTTGCGGCCATTTTCCTTGGCCTGGCGCATGGCCGAGTCGGCCCGGGGCATCAGGTCTTCTAAGCGGGTGCCGTCGTAGGGATAAAGGGCCAGGCCCAGGGAACCGGAAATCTGGATGTCCTGATCATCCAGGTGGAAAGGAGTAGCGAGAGTGGCCAGCAGTCGTTGTACCTGCTGGGTCACGTGGGCCGTATCGTCCACCTGGCTCAGAAGCAGCAGGAATTCGTCACCCCCCTGGCGGCTCAACACATCTCCCTGCCCCATGGTGCGTTCCAGGCGTTTGGCCGCCTGGGAAAGGATGGCGTCTCCCACCGTATGGCCCAGGGAGTCATTGATGATCTTGAAACGATCCAGATTGAGCATGACCAGAGCCGCCTGGCAGCCCCGGTCGGCCGCCATGCCCAGGGCTTGTTCCATGCGGCTTTGGAACAGGAGGCGGTTGGGCAGCCCGGTCAAGGGGTCGTGGTTGGACAGGTAGTCGATACGAGACTCGGCTTCCTTACGTTCGGTCAGATCGGCCATGATGGCCACGTAGTGGGAAATGTGGCCGTTGGTGTCGGTGACCGGGGTCAGACTCAACCATTCCGGATAGCGTTCCCCGGACTTGCGCCGGTTCCAGACTTCTCCCTTCCAGCACTCGCCCGGGGCCAGCTGCTGCCATTGCTCACGATGTTCGTCGGTGACAAAGAAGGCGGGTTTGTCCAGGGTTTCTGCGGCATTGAAACCGGTGATTTCCGTAAAGGCCTGGTTGATGGATTTGATGATGAATTGGTTGTCGGTGATGGCAATGGCGTTGGGGCTGTCGTTGTAAACGTGGGCCGCCAGCCGCAACTCCGCTTCCGTCTGTTTGATGCGACTGATGTCGCTCAACATGGCGAAGGAGCCACTGAAGTGTTGTCCATCATCCATCAATGAGGTGGCCGAAACCTGGCACCAGACCAATGTGCCATCACTACGCCGGAAACGACGCTCGTAGATGGTGCCTTTGCCCTGGCGGCGCAGGGCCATTTGCCGTTCGTGGTCGGGCGCTTCCAGATCTGGGATGAAATCATTTACCGGCCGGCCCAGCATGGCCTCCAGGCTGACACCAAAGATATCCAGAGTGCGCTGGTTGGCGTAGGTAACCCGCAGGTTGGCGTCGAAAATCCAGACCCCTTCGAGGGTGGTCTCGATGATGCGCCGGAAGCGGTTGTTGGCATCCGACAGGGCCTTGTTCATGCGCTTGCGCTGGACAATCAGCCACGCTTCCTGGGCCAGGGCCCGGGCCTGTTGTTGCTCATTCTCATCCAGGTGGCCTTCAGGACCACCCAGTTCCAGACGCAGACTCAGGGTGTCACCTTCAAAAATATCGAAGCCTTGACCCGATTCGTCCTGCCCCTGTTGGATGACCTTTTCCAGGGTATGGGTTCCGGGTGGGCATACTGCGATGCTTCCCCCATAACTTTGAGTCAGATTGACGGCCAGATTCAGGGCTTGTTCCAGGACCTGGCGTTCGTCCAGATCCGGCGCAGCTGCGTGCAAGGAGAACAGGGCGCGCGCGGTGTTTTGTTCCTGCATGGTCCGATACTGGGTTCGTGCTTCCGCATCCAGCAAGGTATTAAGGGCCCGGCCCAACATGCCGATCTCGTCTTCCGAACACACTGGAAGACGCGTGCCGTCGTCTCCACGGGCACGTCGCCCCACGGCCTGGGCCATGGCTTCCAGCGGCACAATGACCCTTCGGTTGAGCAGCCACCAGCCAAGCAATCCCCCTAGGATCACGACCACCGCGGTGATGATCAGCAAAGTCCGGATGCCCGCCCATAGCTGGGCTTGGAGGGCGCTGGTATCCAGTACCACCGAGACGGCGGCCCGGATCGGCTCTCCGGTGGCATTGCCCATGTTGGTCAGGGTGATCTGCCCGGCAAATTGGTGACCTGGCGGATCCTCCAGGGCCGTGGATACGTGACTTCCCTCCCGCAATACCTGGCGAAGCGCTTTCAGCTCCTCCTGCTGGGGAATGTCGTCCAGATTTTTACCCAGCCAGGCATGCCGGGTACTGGCAATGATGCGGGTGGGAGATGCCAGGGCTACGCTGATGTTGCGAATGCGCCGTTCGCCGCCGATGACGGTGACCTGGCGTTGAAGTTCGTCATTGGAACGGGAAACTTCCAGCGCTCCCTGGATGGCTTCAAGGATGGTTTGAGCCTGATGTTCGGTCTGTTCTGCCACGATGCGCTGATTCTGGGATGTCAGTACCAACGCCATGACGAACAGGAACAAGGATAGAAGTAGCAGCAAGGGAGCCAGCAGGATGCTGCGTAGGCTGCGGCGGGGGGCAGGGGGCGGCGTCATTGGAAAGACTGGGCCTTGTGAATGATCTGCCCGTTAATCCAGCCTTCTGTTTGCGGACTGAGCCGCATACCGGCTGTGTTGAGGGCGTCCAGGGTATTGCTCAAGGTGAGTTCCAGTGAGCCACCAGGACGGAAGCGCTCAAGCTGATCCGCCAGGGGTAACAGGCGCAGGCCCTGCATGTCCCGTTCAAAGTTGCCCCGTGGCGTGCTGGTGCGGGCCGCCATACGGGCATAGGCATCGTCTTGATGTTGTTGGGTGTAGGCACGGGCCAGTTCGATGCCGGCAACCAGGGCTGCCAATTCCCCTGCCCGGTGGGTGATGGTGTCCTGATTGGCATAGAGCAGGTCCACGATGGCGCCGGATGTTTGACTGCTGTCGAACAAGATTTTGGGATGAAGCGTCTCGTGGGCAAGGAAATGCTCTGATACGGGAGGGTAGACCACTACGGCGTCCACTTCTCCCTTGTCGAAGGCCATGGGCATGCCCACCTGTGGAATGGGGACGAGGGTCACGTCCCGCAGGCTCATCTGTGCAGACTTCAAGGCCAGGTGTAGTAACAGCAGATTGAGGCTGCCGGGTTCCACGGCCACCCGCTTGCCCTGGAGCCCACTCAGGTTGGTGATGGATGAATGGGCGATCAAATAGTCCGCCCCTTCCGAAATATCCGTGAGGAAAAAGGTCTGGACCGGCTGGCGCAGGGCGCTGGCCGCGGTGAGTAATTCCACGGCGGTACCGGCGGCCACGTCGATCTGACCTCGTTCAAAGGCCCGGCGGCTATCTCCCAGGGAGGTGAATTCCACCAGTTGAATCGCCAGACCCAGCTGCCGGTAATAGCCTAACTGTTCTGCCAGGGCAAAGAGTTCATAGGCGGGCCAGGAGTTGTAGCCCAGGCGCAGGATGGAGGGCGGGACATTGCTACAGGCAGAGGGAAGCAGAGCCAGGCCGGGCAGGGCAGCGAGCAGGGCGCGCCGAACTGGATCCACTGGTCTGGTTTTCCCCGTCATGAATTGACCCTGTAGGCTTATGTTTATGGAATTGAGTGGAAAGATTAGTCGTTGCCCGGGCGCTCAGCAAGCGCAGTGTTTGAATTCACGTGAGCCAAAAACCACTGACAGGCCAGTTGGGCGCTCACTTCGAAGTGGAGGGTAGCACTGAATTCCCGGTCGGCTTCGGGAATGATCTCGATCTTGCAGTGGCGCTGGGTCTTCTCCTGACAGCGCAGGCCCGAGGCCTGACCTAGAGCGTCCTGAGCGCCGAACAGAAGCAGGGTGGGTCGGGACAGGATTTCCAGATACAGGCCACCGGCTTGATCCGGCAGACCACCCCGGCAGACCAGGGCATGCACCTGGGTATCCCGCTGGGCCGTAGCCCTTAGGGCAGCGGGAACGCTGGCTCCGCCTGCCAGGAGACCGCAGGGCAATTCTGCTGTGATGGGGTCGCTGCGTAGCCAGGTCAGGCAGTCCAGAATGCGCTGGGTGAGCAGGGGCACGTTATTGGTGACATCACCGTTCTGGGGGTCCCGAAAACTGACCAGGTTGATGAGCAGGGTGGCGAAGCCCTGCTGTTCAAGGATCTGGGCGGCAAATTCGTGCCGACAACCGGGATGCACACCTCCGGCCTGGGTCAGCAGGATCAATCCTTTGGGATTGTCAGGAAGGCCCAGGCTGCCCCGCAGGGATTGATTACCGGAGGTGATGGAGATTTCCTGAGGGATCATGACAATCTTATAGGCCTGGGGCTGATGTTGTGGTGGTCGAGGCTAGAGGAAAAATGGCCGGGAATCACATGGCCACAATCCGGGCAGCAGCCTGTGGGAGTGAGGCGGTAAGCCTGGATATGATGCCAGTCCCGGGCGATCAATGCAGTACCGCAGCCTGGGCAATAGGTCGTGGCGCCGGCTGGGTCATGGATATTGCCCATATAAACGAAATGCAGGCCGGCAGACCGGGCAATATCCCGGGCGCGCAATAGGGTGGCGGCTGGTGTGGGAGGAGTGTCCTGCATGCGCCCGGCGCCGTGGAAAGCGGTGAAATGGAGCGGTACGTCCGGCCCCAGGTGTTCTGCCACCCAGGCACTCAGGGCTTCGATTTCCGCCGCTTGATCGTTCTGGCCGGGGATCAGCAAGGTGGTGATTTCCAGCCAGCAGTTGGTCTCCCTGTGAATATGGGTGAGAGTGTCCAGCACCGGCTGCAGGTGGCCGGCGCAGAGCTTGTGATAGAAACCGTCGGTGAAGGCTTTCAGATCCACATTGGCTGCATCCATGGCAGCAAAGAACTCCCGGGCGGGTTCCGGGTGAATGTAGCCGGCCGTCACGGCTACATTGAGGATGCCGGCTTCCCGGTAGGCCCGGGCGGTATCCAGCACATATTCGGCGGAGATGACCGGGTCATTGTAGGTATAGGCCACGGAACGGGCCTGACAGCTCAGGGCTGACTGGGCGATGCGTTCCGGGCTGGCAGGAAGCAGTTCATCTTCCTGGGTCTTGGCATGGGAAATTTCCCAGTTCTGGCAGAACTTGCAGGCCAGATTGCACCCCGCCGTACCAAAGGAAAGCACGCTGCTACCCGGGTAGAAATGGTTGAGGGGTTTCTTCTCGATGGGGTCCAGACAGAAACCGGAGGAGCGGCCGTAGGCTGTCAGCACCATCTGGCCATCTTGCATCTTGCGGGTGAAGCAGGCACCTCGCTGTCCCTCGTGGAGGGTGCAGTCCCGGGGGCAGAGGTCGCACCGGATGCGACCATCGGGCAGAGGGTGCCACCAACGGGCGGGAGCATTCATGAGGGCTCCTTCCATTTTTGTACCTGATAACGTTGGAACTGCAGTCTGGGACTCCAGTAATGGCTGGGGAAGCCCGCTTTCTGACGCAGGCGGTCAAGAAAATCCGCCGGATGGGGTAGTTGCTCCCAGACCTGAGGCAAAAAAGTGGCCCGGCGGGTACCTTCGGACAGAATCAGGCCATCCACGCCCGGCTGCAACTGGGCCAGCAGCTCTGCCTCGTCATTACAGGTCATGGGACTTGGCGCCGTGAGCAGGGAGACTTCCAGGCGGATGTGCGGCCATTCGGCGGCACTGAGCGGGGGAAAGCGAGGGTCCTGAAAGGCGGCGGCGCAGGCGTTGTGGATCAGGTCCTCTCCCAGGGGCCGCCAGGCTTCCAGGCTACCGATACAGCCTCGCAGTTCCTGGTTTTTACTCAAGGTGACGAAGCAGGCTCCGGGTTCCTG
>QKDJ01000285.1 GCA_003252145.1 Azovibrio restrictus | reverse complement strand
CTTCTGACGGCGGGTGGGTGGAAAAGAGCCCGGCCAAGCCGCCGCCGGATAGGGGATTCATGATCATCATCTGGGCGGTTTCCGGATGAGCCTCGGCCGTGGCCATGGGGATTCCTCGGGCATAGGCATTGATCTTTTCCAGGGCGTCGGCCAGGGCGTGGGGGTCACCGCTGATTGCAGCGCCACCCCGGTCAGCCTCATATTCCCGAGCCCGGGAAATAGCCATCTGGATTACCGTGGCCGCCAGGGGAGCCAGGAACATGACCAGAATGCTGGCCAGGGGGTTGGCTGGGCGTCCCTCGGAATCCCGGCCGCCGAAGAACATGGCGAAGTTGGCTAGCATGGAAATGGCACCGGCCATGGTGGCGGAGATGGTGGAAATGAGGATGTCCCGGTGCTGTACGTGGGCCAGTTCATGGGCCATGACGCCCCGGACCTCCCGAGCCGACAGCATGCGCAGGATGCCGGTGGTAGCGGCTACGGCCGCATGCTCCGGATTACGCCCCGTGGCAAAGGCATTGGGCTGAGCCTCATCAATGATGTACACCTTGGGCATGGGCATTTGGGCCCGCTGGGTCAGTTCCTTCACCATGTTGTAAAACTGGGGGGCGGAGTATTCATCCACTTCCTTGGCGTTGTACATCTTCAACACCATCTTGTCGGAGAACCAGTACGAGAAAAAATTCATGGCTCCGCCCAGGGCCAGGGCAAGCAGCATGCCCTGGGCGCCACCCAAGGCGGCGCCTACAGCACCAAACAGGGCCATGATGCCGGCCATGAGCAGGGCCGTTTTGAACCAGTTGAACATGTGTGACCTCCTTGAGGCAGCTATGAACTCACCCCATTAGATAGGGGATGACCCTTCGAATTCAAGCCTGGCTTTCGAAGCTTTCATTCGGTTTGATCGAATTTCCCGCCAGGAACTGGGCTGCTTCGAGGCGTTTGCCTCCCGCCTTTTGCAACTGGGTCAGGCAGAGAGCGCCTTCGCCACAGGCCACGGTAATGCCGTGCTTATCCACGGCCAAAACAGTGCCGGGTTGGCCTTGACCGGGAACAGGATGGGCGGCCCAGATCTTGACCGGGTTGCCCTGGAAGTGGGCCAGGGCGGCAGGGAAGGGGTTGAAAGCCCGGATTTGACGATCCAGCTCCAGAGCTGGACGAGTCCAATGTAGGGCGGCCTCGGATTTCTCGATCTTGGCCGCGTAGGTAATGCCTGCTTCGGGCTGGGGCTCAGGAGTCAGAGGTAGGCGGGGCAGGGTATCCACCAGGAGTCGGGCACCCATGGCTGCCAGGCGGTCATGGAGGGAGGCGGCAGTGTCCTCTGCTCCGATAGGGGTTGCATCTCGGGCCAGGACCGGGCCTGTATCGAGACCGGCTTCCATCTGCATGATGCAGACACCCGTTTCCGCATCTCCAGCCTCAATCGAGCGTTGGATGGGCGCAGCGCCACGCCAGCGGGGGAGTAGGGAGGCATGGATGTTGAGGCAACCCAGACGAGGCATGTCCAACACGGTCTGAGGCAGGATCAGGCCATAGGCGGCCACAATCATGGCATCAGCCTGGATGCTGGCAATGCGCTCTTGAGCCGTTGGGTCCTTTTTCAGGGACAGGGGCTGGAAGACTTCAATTCCGTGCTGCAGGGCCAGTTGCTTGACTGGTGAAGGCTGCAACTGCATACCTCGTCCGGCAGGACGATCGGGCTGAGTCAGAACCAGGGGAATCTCATGTCCCGCCTGAATAAGAGCGGCCAGGGCGCTGGCGGCAAATTCGGGTGTGCCCGCAAAAATCAGTTTCATGCAGTGATCCGGGCTTGTTTGGCCAGTTTGGTCTTGATGCGCAGCTGCTTGAGCTGGGAGAGGTGATCCACGAACACTTTGCCCTGCAGGTGATCCAGTTCGTGCTGTATGCAGACAGCGAGTAGGCCATCGGCTTTCAGGGTGCGGGATTCGCCCTCAATGTCCAGAAAGGTAACGTCCACCTCGGCGGCACGTTCCACCTTGTCGTAAATGCCTGGAACAGACAGGCATCCTTCCTCATAAACCTGCACTCCATCCATGTGGGTGATGCGGGGGTTGATTAGAACCAGTAGCTGGTTTCGCTCTTCCGAGGTGTCGATAACCACGATTTGTTTGTGAACATCCACCTGCGTGGCTGCCAGCCCGATGCCGGGAGCCTCGTACATGGTTTCGGCCATGTTGGCGATCAGGGTGCGAATGCCGTCGTCGATTTTTTCCACCGGAGAGGCTATTTTTTTCAGACGGGCATCAGGGAAGCGCAAAATAGGAAGTAGGGCCATGGAAAAGCTTGCTCAGTTAAGTCATTACGTGCAGAATCTCAAGCATTTCCGAGAATTGGAACGGCATGAGCCGGAGGCCTGAGTCCTTGTGTTTTGGACTGGCGCGGTTCCGGCTTGTTCCGCCGGCACGCGAGGAAAACTCCATGTCCCGTATTATATCTGCCCTACTTCTGGCCGTGGCTGCTGTGACAGCTCACGCCGAGGAACCCTTGCAACTGGTCGACAATGTGCCGGACCGGCACGTTGTGGTGAAGGGAGATACCCTTTGGGATATCTCCGGTAAGTTCCTCAAGGAGCCCTGGCGCTGGCCTGAGATTTGGCGCCTGAACAAGGAACAGATCAAGAATCCCCATCTGATCTATCCCGGCGATATCGTCTTGCTGGATATGTCTGACGGGCATCCGCGCCTGCGTATCGGCAAACCTGTCAGGTCCGGCACTGAGAAAGTGTCGCCTAAGGTTTACAACGAACCCCTGGCAGAGGAAATTCCCTCCATTCCGCCCAACATCATCGAGCCCTTCATTTCCCAGCCTCTGATTGTCGATGAGGATGAGCTGAAGGATGCGCCCCGGATTGTGGACACGCCGGAGTCTCGGGTTGTCGCTGGTAATGGGGATGAAATTTTCGTCTTGGGGCTGAATGCGCCTAATGACCGCTGGTTTATCTATCGCCCCGGTGTAGCCCTCAAGGATCCGACAACCAAGGAAGTGCTGGGCTATGAAGCCGCCTATCTGGGTACGGCCATAGTGCGGCAACCTGGGGAAGTGGCACTCATGGAAGTGCTGACGGCCCGGGAAGAAATTCTCAAGGGTAACCTCCTGTTGCCAGCAGAAGATCCGGGACTTCTGGCCTATGTGCCCCATCGCCTGGAACAGGATGTTTCGGGTCAGGTAGCCTCCATTTATGGTGGGGTTGGTACTGGTGGCAAGAATTCTGTGGTCGCCATCAACCGTGGCAAGGACTCTGGTCTTGAGCGGGGCCACGTGCTGGGGCTTTTCACCAAGCGCGTGAGTGTCTATCAGGACAAGGACGGCAAGAATCAAACAGTAGCCCTGCCAGAGCAGCGCTATGGTCTGGTGTTCATCTTCCGTACCTTCGATAGGGTGTCCTATGGGCTCGTGATGGAAGCCAGCCGTCCTCTGACCATCGGAGATGTCGTCCACAACCCCTGATGAAGCGCTGGCCGCCTGGTTGCGGCTGACGCTGATTTCTGGTCTGGGGGGCGAGTCCCAGCGCAAGCTGTTGCGTACCTTCGGCTTGCCCCAGCAGATTTTTTCAGCAGGTCGCGCAGCGCTGCAGGAGGTCATTGGTAAAAAAGCCGACCTGCTTCTGGATACCCCCGTGGAAGCCGCCCTTGAGGCGGCTTTGTCTTGGGCGTCTCAGCCGGGGCAACATATCCTGACCTTGGCCGATGAGGCTTATCCCCGGCAACTGCTGGAGATTCCTGACCCTCCCAGCCTCATTTATGTGCGCGGCAATCCCGATTTGTTGCATCAGCCTGCTCTTGCAGTGGTGGGGAGTCGCAATGCCACGCCCGGAGGGCTGCGGACGGCCGAGGATTTCGCCCGGGTGTTGGCCGGGGCCGGTTACGGCATTGTCAGTGGTTTGGCATTGGGAATAGACGGGGCTGCCCACCGGGGAGCCTTGCTGGCGGGTGGTGCAACCATCGCGGTAATTGGTACCGGGGCAGACCGGCTTTATCCGGCCCGTAATCAGGAGCTGGCACGACACATTGTGGAACAGGGTGCCATCGTTTCAGAGTTTCCTCTGGGCACCCCAGCCATGGGGGCCAACTTTCCCCGGCGCAATCGGATCATATCGGGCCTTTCTCGCGGAGTATTGGTGGTGGAAGCAGCCCTGGAAAGCGGCTCCCTGATCACGGCCCGCCTGGCGGCGGAACAGGGGCGAGAGGTCTTCGCGATTCCGGGCTCCATTCATTCTCCTGTCAGTCGTGGGGCCCATCGCTTGATTAAGGACGGTGCAAAGCTGGTGGAGTCCGCTCAGGATGTACTGGAAGAATTGGGCGCTGCCGTCAGTCCCGGGGTGTGCTCTGAAGCTGAGTGTAAACAGGCGCCACTGCCCGATGATGAATCGGCTCAGGTACTGGAGTGGCTAGGCTATGATCCCTGTGGATTGGATCTGCTGGCTGAACGAAGTGGCTTGACGGCAGATGCGCTTCTCGCCATTCTGATGGGGCTGGAACTGGAAGGGCGGGTGGCCGTTTTGCCAGGAAATCGTTACCAGCGCCTTTGACCTCAATGCACACCATGATCGATATTTTCGTCTATCTCTTTGAAAATTATGCTGACTTTCCCGTTCATCCGGAGGGGGATACCTTGCTTCGCAAGTTGTCGGCTGAGGGCTTCGATGAAATGGAGATCAATGCTGCTTTGGAGTGGTTGGGCAATCTCCGTGCCGGTCAGGCAGCTTCTTTCAGCAGTCGGAGCATCCGAATTTTTACCGAACAGGAACGGGATCGTCTGGGCGCGGACTGCCTGGACTTCCTCTGTTTCCTGGAGCGGGCCGATGTGGTGGATGCACCCCTGCGGGAATTGATCCTGGAACGGGCCATGGAACTGGGGGACAACCGGGTATCCCTGGAGTATTTCAAGGTGGTGGTTCTGATGGTGCTCTGGAGCCGGGAGCAAGACCTGGACCCCTTGATTGTCGAGGAGCTTCTGGCCGATGTGGCCGAGCCACCCATCCTGCAGTAATTTTATGGGGATTGCTCGCGCCTTGCGGTCGCGGCCTTCCGCCCCTTATCATCCCCCGCAATTTTTCACGAACGGCCCCGTATGGGGCCTTTCAACAGGCGAAACTCCATGGGCAAAAAGCTGATCATTGCCGAAAAACCGTCCGTAGCTGCTGATATATCCAAGGCCCTGGGTGGTCTGACCAAACACGACGACTACTTCGAGAACGACGATTACGTCGTGTCTTCGGCCATCGGCCATCTGCTGGAACTGGCATGCCCGGAAGAGTATGAGGTGAAGCGTGGTAAATGGTCCTTCGCCCATCTGCCGGTGATTCCTCCTCATTTCGCGCTCAAGCCCATCGAAAAGACTGAATCCCGGCTGAAACTGCTCACCAAGCTGATCAAGCGCAAGGACGTGGATGGCGTCATCAACGCTTGTGACGCGGGCCGCGAAGGTGAGTTGATCTTCAATTACATTGCCCAGCACAGCAAAACCAGCAAACCCGTGCAGCGGCTCTGGCTCCAGTCCATGACCCAGCAGGCCATTCGCGACGGTTTCACCCGTCTGCGCACCGGGGCAGACATGCAGGGGCTGGCAGATGCGGCTGTTTGCCGTTCCGAGTCCGACTGGTTGGTGGGCATCAATGGCACCCGGGCCATGACCGCCTTCAATTCCAAGACCGGCGGTTTCCATCTGACCACCGTGGGGCGGGTCCAGACGCCGACCCTGGCCATCGTGGTGGAACGGGAAAAGAAAATTCGCGAATTCAAGCCGCGTCCCTACTGGGAAGTGGAAGCTAGTTTTGCTGTTCAGGCGGGGGAGTATTTAGGTAAGTGGTTTGACGAAGGCTTCAAGGGCAAGGCCGAGGACGAGCATGCCCGGGCTGACCGGATCTGGGATGAGGCCAAGGCTGCCGCCATCCGCGCCGCCTGTGAAGGCCAGGTAGGCCAGGTCAGCGAGGAATCCAAGCCGGAAACCCGCATGTCGCCCATGCTCTTCGATTTGACCAGCCTGCAACGGGAAGCCAATGCCCGCTTCGGTTTTTCCGCCAAGAACACTCTGGGCCTGGCTCAGGCCCTGTACGAAAAGCACAAGGTCCTGACCTACCCCCGGACTGACTCCCGTTGTCTGCCCGAGGATTACCTGGGTACGGTCAAGGCCACTCTCTCCATGCTGACCGGGGAAGGGGCGGGCAAGGGCCACGACGAGGTGCTGCTGGCCCGTTACGCACCCTTTGCCCATCAGGTGCTGGCCCGCAATTGGGTGATGCCCAACAAGCGCATCTTCAATAATGCCAAGGTGAGCGATCACTTTGCCATCATTCCCACCACCCAGGCCCCCAAGAACCTGTCCGAACCGGAACAGAAGCTCTACGACTTCGTGGTCAAGCGCTTTCTGGCCGTGTTCTTCCCGGCCGCCGAATATCAAGTGACCACCCGCATCACCCGGGTTGCAGAGCATCCCTTCAAGACTGAAGGCAAGATTCTGGTGAATCCGGGCTGGCTCGCCGTGTATGGCAAGGAAACCCAGGAGGGCGAAGAGGGCAACCTGCCCAAGGTCGAACCCAAGGAAACTGCGGCGACTCAGGAAGTAAATCTGAAGGCCACCGAAACCCGGCCGCCTCCCCGCTACTCGGAAGCCACCCTGCTGTCTGCCATGGAAGGGGCGGGCAAGATGGTGGAAGACGAGGAACTGAAGGCCGCCATGGCCGGACGCGGCTTGGGTACGCCTGCCACACGGGCCCAGATCATCGAAAACCTGATTGCCGAACAGTACATGCTGCGGGAAGGCCGGGAACTGACTCCCACCGCCAAGGCTTTCTCCCTCCTGACCCTGTTGAACGGTCTGGGGGTCAATGAATTGACCGCTCCTGAACTCACCGGTGAATGGGAATGGAAGCTGGGCCGGATCGAGAAGGGCGAGCTATCCCGCCAGGAGTTCATGCAGGAAATCGCGGAAATGACCCGGCTCATCGTGGAGCGGGCCAAGACCTACGATTCCGACACCATTCCCGGGGACTTCGGCATTCTCCAGGCCCCCTGTCCCAAGTGCGGTGGCATGGTGCGGGAGACCTACAAGAAATTCCAGTGTTCCGACTGCGAATTCTCCCTATGGAAGATCGTGGCCGGGCGCCAGTTCGAGCCGGAAGAAATCGAAACCCTGCTGACTGAGAAGGCCATTGGCCCCCTGACCGGTTTTCGCAACAAGATGGGGCGCCCCTTTGCCGCCAGCATCAAGCTCAATGACAAGTTCGAGGCCGAGTTTGATTTTGGCCAGAGCAATGCTGGAGATGATGCAGCCGAGCCGGTGGATTTCTCCGGTCAGGAAAGCCTGGGTAAATGTCCCAAGTGCGGCAGCGGGGTGTATGAACACGGCAATTCATACGTTTGCGAGAAGTCCGTGGGGCCAACCAAGTCCTGTGACTTCCGTTCCGGCAAGATCATCCTGCTCCAGCCCATTGAACGGTCCCAGATGCAAAAGCTCCTGGAAAATGGCCGTACGGACCTGCTCAAGGAGTTTGTTTCCTCCCGAACCCGGCGCAAGTTCTCGGCTTTCCTGGTAGTAGGCAAGGAGGGCAAAGTGGGCTTCGAGTTCGAGAAGCGTGAGCCCAAGGCTGGCGCCAAGAAGGCTGCTCCCAAGAAGAAGGCAGCCGCTGCGGAAGAGTCCTGATTTGCTTGAAGCCCCAACGAAAAACGGCAGCCCAGGCTGCCGTTTTTTATTGAAGGGTTTGGGTACC
>QKDJ01000094.1 GCA_003252145.1 Azovibrio restrictus | reverse complement strand
ACCACGGTGCCGCTGGAGTCTGTGGCTCTGAAGATGTTCACGGGGATCGAGAAGTTCGAGATCATGGCCATTCCCTTCTTCATCCTGGCAGGTAATTTCCTGACCCACGGTGGGGTGGCGCGACGCATGATCAACTTTGCCACCTCCATGGTGGGGCACCTGCGCGGTGGTCTGGGGATGTCGGCTGTGCTGGCCTGCGCCCTGTTTGCTGCCGTGTCCGGCTCCTCGCCTGCTACCGTGGTGGCTATCGGCTCCATCCTGATTCCCGCCATGATCAAGCAGGGCTACCCCCTGCGCTTCGGTGCCGGTGTGGTGGCTTCTGCCGGTGGTCTGGGGATTCTGATTCCGCCCTCCATCGTGATGGTGATGTATGCGGTGACCACCAACTCTTCCGTGGGCGCCCTGTTCATGGCAGGTGTGGTGCCGGGCGCCTTGTTGGCCGTCATGCTGGGGATGATTACCTGGTACGTGGCCAAGAAGAACGGCTATCCCACCCTGCCTCGGGCAACCTGGGCTGAGCGTTTCAAGGCTTTCCGCACGGCTTTCTGGGGTTTGATGCTGATCGTGGTGGTGATGGGCGGGATTTATTCCGGCATGTTTACCCCCACTGAAGCGGCAGCCATGAGCGCGGTTTACGCCTTCTTCATTGCCGTGTTCGTGTACAAGGATCTGACCTTCAAGCAGATTCCCAAGGTGCTGCTGGACTCGGCCAACATGAGTGCCATGCTGCTGTTCATCATTGCCGGGGCTGTGCTGTTCTCCTTCATCCTGACTTCCGAGCAGATTCCCCAGCGCATGGCGGATGCCATTGTGGCTAGCGGTTTGGGCCCCATCGGTTTCCTGATCGTGGTCAACCTGCTGTTGCTGGTGGCTGGCGCGCTGATGGAGCCTTCTTCCATCATCCTGATCCTGGCGCCCATCCTGTTCCCCGTAGCAACTGCTCTGGGTATTGATCCCATCCACTTCGGGGTGATGATCACCGTGAATATGGAAATCGGCATGATCACACCACCGGTGGGTCTGAATCTGTTCGTTGCCAGCGGTATCACCCATGCGGGGATGACCGAGATGAGCAAGGCCGTGATGCCCTGGCTGCTCACCATGCTCGTGTTCCTGATGATGATTACCTACATTCCTGAAATTTCCCTGGCTCTGCCCCGGGCGTTGGGCATGCTGTAAGGCATTTCCCTCTGACCTTGTTCAGTCGTCAATTTGCCCCGGCTTTGCCCGGGGCGTTTTTTTGCCAGTCTGCTAAAATCTCATCCTTTTAAACCCTTAGCTTTTTCGGAGCATTCCATGGCTATTGAGCGCACCCTGTCCATCATCAAACCCGACGCCGTCAAGAAGAACGTGATCGGCCAGATCTACTCCCGTTTTGAAAACGCTGGCCTGAAGGTCATCGCTTCCAAGATGGTCTGGCTGTCCCCCCAGGAAGCTGGTCAGTTCTACGCAGTGCACAAGGAACGCCCCTTCTTCAAGGATCTGGTGGAATTCATGATCTCCGGCCCCGTGATGATCCAGGTGCTCGAAGGTGAAGGCGCCATCGCCAAGAACCGCGAGCTGATGGGCGCTACCGATCCCAAGAAGGCCGACAAGGGCACCATCCGTGCTGACTTCGCTGAATCCATCGATGCCAACGCCGTGCATGGTTCCGACGGTGCCGATACCGCTGCTGTGGAAGTTTCCTTCTTCTTCCCTGGCATGAACGTCTACGCTGGCCGTTAATTCGCCTCGTTACTTGCAGGAAGCCGTGGAGCCCCGTCTCCCGGCTTTCTGCTTTTCATCCGGAAACATCCCTTGATGCAGAATCTCCTCGATCTTGATCCCGCCCAGATGACCGCCTGGTTTGCCGCCAGGGGCGAAAAGCCCTTTCGCGCCACTCAGGTCCTGCGCTGGATGCATCGCTTCGGAGCTGCTGATTTCGATGCCATGACGGATATCGCCAAAAGCCTGAGGGAAAAACTCAAGGCCGAGGCGGCTGTAATTCCTCCGGCCATTGTGTCCGACAAGTTGTCCGACGATGGCACGCGCAAGTTTCTTTTTGATGTAGGCAACGGCAATGCGGTGGAAACCGTATTCATCCCCGAAGATGATCGGGGCACGCTCTGCATCTCAACCCAGGCCGGTTGTGCCCTGGACTGTTCCTTCTGCTCCACCGGCAAGCAGGGCTTCAATCGCAACCTCACCGTGGCTGAGATCATTGGCCAGCTGTGGCAGGTCAACAAAGCCCTGGGGCGGGACCCCAAGGGTGAGCGCATCATTTCCAATGTGGTGTTGATGGGCATGGGGGAACCCCTGGCCAATTTCGACAATGCAGTAGCCGCCTTGAAGTTGATGCTGGACGACAACTGTTATGGTCTTTCCCGGCGGCGGGTGACCATGTCCACCTCGGGTCTGGTGCCCGTTATGGATCGTCTGCGGGACGAATGCCCGGTAGCTCTGGCGGTTTCCCTGCACGCACCCAATGACAAGCTGCGGGATGAACTGGTGCCCATCAACCAGAAATACCCCCTGTCCGAACTGATGGCAGCCTGTCGCCGCTATCTGGATAAAGCTCCCCGGGATTTTGTGACGTTCGAATACGTGATGCTGGATGGGATCAATGATCATGATTATGACGCCAGGGAGCTGTTGTCCTTGACGCGTCATGTGCCCTGCAAGTTTAATCTGATTCCTTTCAACCCCTTTCCGGGCTCGCCCTATCGCCGTTCCGGGACCGAGCGCATCCGCAAGTTTGCGGACGTTCTGATGGGGGCCGGTATTGTGACCACCACCCGCAAGACCCGGGGAGATGATATCGATGCCGCCTGCGGGCAGTTGGCCGGGCAGGTGCTCGACAAGACAAAACGTACCGGACAGCGGACCATCATGTTGGAGGAGAAGCCTTGAAACGATTGGCCTTAGCACTGCTTGCTGCAGGTTGGACCCTGTCAGCCCTGGCCCAGGTCGTGGTGCCGGAATCAACCCATACCAACCAGGTGGCTACGGATGCGAGAACCCGGGCACGTCTGCATACTGAATTAGGTGCCATGTATTTCCAAGATGGCAATATGGCTGTTGCTCTAGAGGAGGCCAAAATTGCTATTGAGTCGGATTCCAGCTACGCCTCGGCCTACAGTGTCCGGGGTTTGGTTAATGCAGCGCTGAGGGACTTCACTTCAGCTGAGTCAGATTTTAAGAAGGCAATGAGTCTGGCTCCAGGTGATCCAGATATCAATAACAATTACGGCTGGTATCTGTGCCAGCAGGATCGGGCCCGGGAGTACGTCGCCTATTTCCTAAATGCGGTGAAAAATCCGCTTTATATGACTCCTGAGCGGGCCTATACCAACGCGGGTACTTGCGCACTCAAGTCTGGTGATTTGGAAGGGGCAAGAACCTATCTGAATCATGCTTTGCGCTTGTCCCGGGATGGAGGTGCCATGGCGCACCTTCAGCTGGCTAAAGTGGCCTACAAAGAAGGCTCAATGATCGAAGCAAGGAATCGCCTGCTTGAGGTGACGAAAATGATCACTCGACTACCGCCTGAGGCTTTGTGGTTGGGGGTGCGCGTGGAGCATAAGCTGGGGAACAAGGCGGAAGAGGAAAGCATGCTGGCCCAGCTTCGCCGCCTTTATCCCACCTCTCCTGAATATCAGGAGTTCCTCAAGGGGAATTACGAATGACGGATATGGCAGTAAAGGGTACGGCCTCGGAACAAGAATTACCTGAACAGGAAAAAAGGACTCCAACTGATCCCATGGTGGTGGTGGGTAAGCGCCTTCGTCAGGCCCGAGAGTGTACTGGTCTGGAAGTGGCTGAAGTTGCACGCCTATTGCGTCTGGGTGAGCGCCAGGTAGAAGCTATAGAGCAGGGTAATCTTTCCCTGCTGCCGGGTAAAACCTTCGTGCGAGGCTTTGTGCGGAACTATGCACGCGCGGTGAGTCTGGATTCCGGGGAGCTGCTGGAGCTGTTGGACGGAGTCAGTCAATTGTCTGATCCAGGCCTGGATTTGCCAGCTTCTACTCATGTGGCTATGCCTGAACAAGGTAAGGGCTTGAATCGGGATTTGGTGATGGTAATTGCCGGGCTACTCTTGGTTGGTGGGGCCATCGGAGCCTATTTCTTCCTGCCGGATCAATTCTGGCTGCATCCCCAGGCACCAGAAACGGTGACTGTCGCTGTTGCACCTCAGCCGGCGCCTAATGAGCCGGTTTTCCCGCCCTCTGAAACCCAGGGCAATGGGGCGCCTTCCGTGGAAAGCGGGAGTGCTACTGAGCAAAACGAAACGGGGGGCAATCCTGTTGCTAACAGCGTGCCAGTGACTCCTGTGGTTATGACGCCGCCTGTCGTCGCTCCTGCACAGGCTACGGTAGCTGTTCCTGCTCCTGCAGCCCCCATCGCTCCCATTCCCCCAGCTCCCACACCGGTAGTCGCGACACCCGCGGTATCTGCACCTCCTGCGGCGCTTCCAGTGGGTTCCGCACTGATGGAACTGAGCTTCGCCAAGGACTCCTGGGTGGAAATCAAGGATAAGGACGGCAATGTGGTGGCTTCCCGCCTGTACCCGGCCGGTACGGTGAAAGAGCTTTCCGGTATGCCGCCTTTCTCCCTGGTCCTGGGTAATGCTTCTGGTGTCCAGCTGAAATACAAGGGGCAGCCGGTGACCTTGCAGCCCAATGCCGAGAGCGACGTGGCTCGTCTGACCCTTCCCTAAGAAGAATTCATGAGTATTTGTGGCAAGCTGCCGGGTCAGCCGGCAACCCGTTCCTGTCAGGTGGGGCATGTGACCCTGGGGGGTAAGGCCCCCGTGGTGATCCAGTCCATGACCAATACGGATACGGCGGATTACCTGGGGACGGCCATCCAGTGTGCCGAGTTGAACCGGGCCGGTTCCGAGCTGGTGCGCATCACCGTGAATACGCCGGAAGCCGCTGCGGCCGTGCCCAAGATCCGCGAGCACCTGGATCGTATGGGCTGCAACGTGCCCCTGATCGGTGATTTCCATTACAACGGTCACCGGCTCCTGACCGAGCACCCGGCCTGTGCCGAGGCCCTGGCCAAATACCGGATCAACCCGGGCAACGTGGGCTTCGGCAAAAAGAAGGACGAGCAGTTTGCCGCCATGATCGAGCTGGCCTGCCGCTACGAAAAGCCGGTGCGCATCGGCGTGAACTGGGGCAGCCTGGATCAATCGGTGCTGGCCCGGATCATGGACGAGAACAGCCGCCGGCCCGAGCCCCTGGATACCACCGCCATGATGCGCGAGGCCATGGTCACTTCGGCCCTGGAGTCCGCCGCCCAGGCCGAATCTCTGGGTTTGGCCGGGGAGCGCATCATCCTCTCCTGCAAGGTGTCCAGCGTGCAGGACCTGATCGCCATTTATCAGGAACTGGCGGCGCGTTCCAACTATGCCCTGCACCTGGGTCTTACCGAAGCGGGCATGGGTTCCAAGGGCATCGTGGCGTCCACGGCGGCCCTAGCGGTGTTGCTCCAGCAGGGTATCGGCGACACCATCCGTATTTCCCTGACCCCGGAACCTGGTGGCTCCCGCACCCAGGAAGTGATCGTCGCCCAGGAAATTCTCCAGACCATGGGGCTGCGGGCCTTTACCCCCCAGGTGGTGGCTTGCCCCGGCTGTGGCCGCACCACTTCCAGTTTCTTCCAGGAACTGGCCCGGGATGTGCAGGACCATGTGCGTACCCGCATGCCCGAGTGGCGTGAAATCCACGATGGGGTGGAAAACATGACCCTCGCCGTGATGGGCTGCGTGGTCAATGGTCCTGGCGAGTCCAAGCACGCCAATATCGGCATTTCTCTGCCTGGCACTGGTGAGGCGCCGTCCGCACCGGTCTATGAGGACGGGGAGAAGACCGTCACCCTGAAGGGCGAGAAGATCGGCGCCGAATTCATTCAGATTATCGAGGCCTATGTGGCCCGCAAGTACCCGAAGAAAGTTAAATGAGTCAGAACCTGCAGTCCATCCGGGGGATGAATGACATCCTGCCCGCCGAAGCCGAATTCTGGGAATTGTTCGAAGAGGCTGTTTCCGACCGCCTCAAGAGCTATGGCTACAAGCCTATCCGCATGCCCATCGTGGAGCCCACCCCTCTATTCAAGCGAGCCATCGGTGAGGTCACCGACATCGTCGAGAAGGAAATGTATTCCTTCGAGGACAGCCTTAACGGGGAACAACTAACCCTGCGTCCTGAAGGTACGGCCGGCTGCGTGCGGGCAGTGATCCAGCATGGTCTGGCCAATCAGGTGGCCCAGCGGCTCTATTACATGGGCCCCATGTTCCGCCACGAGCGGCCCCAAAAGGGGCGTTACCGCCAGTTCCACCAGATCGGCGTGGAAGCCTTCGGTTTTTCCGGTCCCGATGTGGATGCGGAGCAGATTCTGATGATCGCCCGGCTCTGGGGTGACCTGGGTCTGGACGACATCAAGCTGCAATTGAACAGCCTGGGTCAGCCCGAGGAACGGGCCCGGCATCGGGCCGACCTGATCGCCTATCTGGAGCAGTTCCAGGACATCCTGGACGAGGACGCCAAGCGCCGCCTGCACACCAATCCCCTGCGCATCCTGGATACCAAGAATCCTGCCCTGCAGGAGATGTGTGCCGGCGCTCCCAAGTTGATCGACTATCTGGGCGAGGAGTCTTTGGCCCATTTCAACGGGGTGCAGCAGATTTTGAAGGATGCGGGCATTCCCTTCGAGATCAACCCACGCCTGGTGCGGGGTCTGGATTACTACAACCTCACCGTGTTCGAGTGGGTCACCGACAAGCTGGGGGCCCAGGGCACCGTTTGCGCCGGTGGTCGCTACGATGGCCTCGTCGGCCAATTGGGTGGCAAGGCCACTCCTGCCTGTGGCTTCGCCATGGGGGTCGAGCGTCTGATCGCCCTGATCAAGGAGTCCGGCGGCGAGCCGGCGCCCAAGGGCACCGATGTGTATGTAGTGCACCAGGGAGATGCCGCAGCACGACTGGCTTTCCGTGTGGCCGAGGGACTGCGGGACAACGGCATCGACGTGATCCTCCACTGCGGCGGGGGCAGCTTCAAGTCCCAGATGAAGAAGGCGGATGCTTCCGGTGCCATTTTTGCCGTGGTGATCGGCGACGACGAAGCCGCTGCCGGTGAAGTACAACTCAAGGCCCTGCGGGATGAGGGCGTGGCGCAACAGCGCCTGAAGGCCGAAAATCTGGCCGAAACCATCATTGACCAATTGCTGGATACCCAAGAAGAGGAAGCCTGACATGGCCGTCTACGATCTAGAAGAACAGGAACAAATCGACAATCTGAAAGCCTGGTGGAAGCTGCACGGTAACGGAATCACTAGCGTTGTGGCCATCCTGGCTGCCGCTGTGGTGGCTTGGCAGGGTTGGGGCTGGTACCAGGGGCAACAATCTGCCCAGGCTGGTGCCCTGTTCGGTGCCCTGCAACAGGCTCTGGTGCAAAACGATGCCCAGAAGGTGAAAACCTTGAGCGGTGAGCTGACGGCCAAGTTTGGCGGTTCCGCCTACGCCCCCATGGGCGCCATGATGGCCGCCAAGCACTCCTTCGAATCCGGGGATGCCAAGACCGCCCGTATCCAGCTGGCCTGGGTGGCCGAGAACGGCAAGGACGAGTTGCGGGATATCGCCCGTTTGCGTCTGGCGGGCCTGATGCTGGACGAAAAGGCCTTTGACGAAGCCCTAAAGACTTTGAGCGACAAACCTGCCGAATCCTTTGCTGCAGCCTTCGCCGAAATGCGTGGCGATGTGCTGGGGGCTCAGGGCAAGCCTGCCGAAGCACGGGCGGCCTACGAAGAGGCCGTGAAGGCCATGACCAACGAGGCCGGTCCTCCCCTGCAACTGCTGCGTCAGAAGCTGGATGCTCTGGGAGGTGGGGCCTGATGCGTACCCGTCACCTGCCGCTGGTGTTGCTGATGGCCGGGATGTTGGGTGGTTGTGCCTCCATCATCCCGGATAGC
>QKDJ01000111.1 GCA_003252145.1 Azovibrio restrictus | reverse complement strand
CTGCTGGAAGACCCCATGGCCGGGCTGGCCCTGGTGGTTTCGGCCGTCGCCCTGATTGGCTCCGGCCTGTTTCCCTTCGTTATCGCCCGTCTGACCCGAAGCGAAGAGGAGGCCTAACCGCTTCCGCCTTACCCGGCACCCCATGGTGCTGGTAAACCGTAGCCGTACCCCCCTTGCTCACCAGCATGGTGTCGTAGGCCTGGGGCGGTGGTCCCTCCATACCCGGTGAGCCCGGCGGCATGCCGGGCACGGCCAGACCCACTGCCTTCGGTTTTTCCTTCAACAGACGCTTCACATCCACTGCCGGCACATGGCCTTCCAGCAGATAGCCGCCCACCTTGGCAGTGTGGCAGGAACCATAGGCCTGGGGCATGCCCAGCCGGGCCCGGCTAGCATCCACATCATCCACCAGATGGGTTTCCACCTGGAACCCGGCCTTTTCCATATGTTCGGCCCAGGCGCCGCAGCAGCCGCAATAGGGGCTCTTGTAGATTTCCACCAGGGGCAGGGCATCGGCTGCCAGAACCGGCAGGCTGAACAGCCCGGCCAGCAGCAGACTTGCTGTTCTCATCATGCTTTTCTCCTTCTCAACCAGACGCAAAACCCCGCCATGCAGGAAATGAACCGCTGTCGGATCGGGCGATCCACCCCATAGGGGGAAGCAAGCATCGTTCTTTTCATGGAGAGACCCTTTGCCAAAATAGGTCTTCATCATAAAAACTGGGGCCTGACGAGCACCTGACGCGCCCATTACATTTTTGTCATTTTTCACGCTACCTTCAGGCCTGGGGCAAAATGCTGCCATGAAACTGCTTATCGTCGAAGACGAAATCCGCACCGGCGACTACCTGGCCCAGGGCCTGGGAGAGGCCGGTTTTGCCACTGAACTGCAACGGGATGGGCGGGATGGTCTGCACGCGGCCCTCACCGGCGATCACGACCTGATCATTCTGGACGTGATGCTGCCGGGACTGGATGGCTGGCAGATTCTCTCCACCCTGCGCCAGGCTGGGCGGGATGTGCCCGTCCTGTTCCTTACGGCTCGCGACCAGGTGGGAGACCGGGTCAAAGGCCTGGAACTGGGGGCGGACGACTATCTGGTCAAACCCTTCGCCTTTGCCGAACTGCTGGCCCGGGTGCGTACCCTGTTGCGCCGGGGGAATAGCAGTAAGGACAACGAAACCCTGCTGACGGCCGCCGACCTGGAAATGGACCTGATCCGGCGCCGGGTCAGCCGGGCGGGCCAACGCATTGACCTGACCGCCAAGGAATTCCTGCTGCTGGAACTGCTGCTGCGCCGCCAAGGAGAGGTGCTGCCCCGTTCCCTGATCGCCTCCCAGGTCTGGGACATGAATTTCGACAGCGACACCAACGTGATCGAAGTGGCCGTGCGCCGCCTGCGCACCAAGGTGGATGATCCCTTCGAACCTCGCCTGATCCGCACCGTGCGCGGCATGGGCTACGTGCTGGAAGCCCCTGAAAACTGACATGGGGCGCATTTCCCTTTCCCTGCGGCTGGCCCTGCTCTTTGCCCTGCTCTCCACCCTCATCCTGCTGGCCCTGGGCGCCTTCATCGGCCGGGCCGTGGAATCCCATTTCGAGGAAGGGGACCGGACCGAATTACTGGGCAAGCTGGAACTGGTGCGTCATGTGCTGGGGGAATCCAGAGGCATCACCCCCAGTCTGCAACAACGCCTGGATGAGGCCCTGATCGGCACCCATCACCTAGCTCTGGGCTTGATGGACGGGGATGGGCAAGTCCGTTACACCAGTCCTGCCGGCCTGCCGGAATGGCTGCAAACCTTCCCTATCACCCCTGTGGAACTAGCTCTTCCCCCTCTGACTGAAGGCAAAGGCGGCCACCATGGGGAGGCCCAGCGGGGTTTTCTGGCCGAAGGGCTGGATAGTGAGGGCCGGCATTACCGGATCGCCCTGGCCGTGGATATCGGCCATCACCGGGATTTCATGCAGGCCTTTCGCAACACCCTGTGGCTGGTCATTGCCGCCGCCATCATGGTCACGGCCCTGCTGGCCTGGGTAGCGGCCCGCCGGGGCTTGCAGCCCCTGGATCGACTGACCCGGCTGGCCCGGGGCATGTCCAGCGAGAACCTGCACGAACGCATTCCCCCCGAAAGCCTGCCCGTGGAACTGGAAACCCTGGCTCAAGCTTTCAACGACATGCTCACCCGCCTGGAGGCCTCCTTCGAGCGCCTTTCCGGCTTCTCTTCCGACATTGCCCACGAACTGCGTACCCCGGTCACGGCCCTGATGACTCAGACCCAGGTGGCCTTGAGCAAGGCCCGGGATGCGGAGGCCTACCGGGAAATTCTCTATGGCAATCTGGAAACCTATGAACGCCTGTCCCGCATGATCAGCGACATGCTGTTTCTGGCCCAGGCGGAAAACGGCCTGATGGTGCCCCACCGGGAAACCGTGCGGCTGGAAAATCTGGTGGAAGAACTGTTCGAATTCTATGGGCTGCTGGCCGAAGAGAGCCAGGTCGGATTACGCTGCCAGGGCCAGGCCGCCGTTGATGGCGACGCCCTGATGCTGCGCCGAGCCCTGGGCAACCTGATCTCCAACGCCCTGCGTTACACCCCGGCCGGACAGGACATCCAACTCACCCTGGGCGCTACGGAAAAAGACGTGGAAATCCTGGTGGAGAACCCGGGAAATCCCATTCCGGCGGAACATCTGGAACGCATTTTCGAACGCTTTCATCGGGTAGATGGCTCCCGCCAACGGGAAGGGGGGGCCGGCCTGGGGCTGGCCATCACCCGTTCCATCATCGAAGCCCATGGGGGCCATATCCAGGCCGAAGCTCTGGCCCAGGGCAACCGCTTCATCATTTGCTTGCCCAAGGCCTGACAAGCTGGCGATCAGTCCCGCAGTTCCCGACCCGTCAGCTTGATGAACACATCTTCCAGGTTGGAAGCACGATGCACGTAACGCAGGCCACCGGCCCGAGCCAGATCGGCCAACAAAGGCTGGGGATCCTGGCAGTAGAAGAAGGCTGTTTCGCCACTGACCTCCACCCGCACACCCACATCCTGACGCCCCGCCATGAAAGCTTCCAGGGCGCCGGCCTCTTCGTCATAGACTTCCACCACCTGGGGTTCGATGTGGCTGGCGATCAATTCCCGGGGACTGCCCTCTGCAATCTTGCGGCCATGGTCGATGACGATCAGCCAATCGCACAGTCGCTCGGCCTCATCCATGAAATGGGTGGTGAGCAGCAGGGTCTTGCCCTGGGTCTTGAGTTGCTTGAGCCGCTCCCAGATCAAGTGCCGAGCCTGAGGGTCCAGGCCCGTAGTGGGCTCGTCGAGGAACACAATATCCGGGTCGTTGACCAGGGCACGAGCCAGGGTCAGGCGCCGCTTCATGCCGCCGGACAGGGTGGCGATACGGGATTCCGCCTTGTTTTCCAGACCGGAGAACGCCAGCAGCCAGGGGATACGAGCCTCGATCTCGGCCTTGCCCATGCCGAAATAGCGGCCGAATACCCGCAGGTTTTCGGTCACGGTGAAATCCGGGTCCAGGTTATCGAACTGGGGCACCACTCCAGTTCGGGCCCGGGCCGCCTGGGCCTGGGCGGGGATGGGCTGACCCGCCAGGGTGATGGACCCGGCATCGGGAGCCGTAAGTCCCAGGCAGAGTTTCAGGGTGGTGGTCTTACCCGCCCCGTTGGGTCCCAGCAAACCAAAGCAGGTACCGGCTTCCAGAGCGAAGGACAGGCCATCCACCACCGGCGTGTTGGCATAAGCCTTCTTGAGATCCTGAACCTGAAGAGGGCCGACCATCAGTGCCGCCAGGCCCGGGTAATGATGTCCCGGATGTTATGCAGGCGCCGATGGAAGAAATGGTCGGCGCCGGGCACCACCACCACCGACAAGTCCTGGGGCTGGGCCCAGGCGAATACGTTATCCAGAGGTACGGTTTCATCGGCAGAACCGTGGATCAGGATGGTATCCGCCGGAACAGATTCCGTGTCGTAGTTGCGGGTGCCTTCCACGAACCCGGCCGCCGTGCCCACCAGCACCAGACGCTGGGCCGGATGACCGGCTTCCACCAGGCGCTTGGCCACCCGGGTCTGGCAATAAGCCCCAAAGGAGAAGCCCGCCAGTGCCACGGGCAGATCGCCGCAGCGGCATTTGGCATCCTGGAGTACAGCCAGCAGATCGTCGGTCTCACCAATACCTTCGTCGTGCTCACCCTCCGTGCCACCTACGCCACGGAAGTTGGGCCGGAAAGCCGCGTAACCCAGGTGCACAAAAGTCTTGGCCAGGGTGTAGGCCACCTTGTTGGTATTGGCTCCGCCACCAATGGGATGAGGATGGGCAATCAGGGCAATGCCCTTGGGGGCGCCCGGGTTTTCCATGATCACTTCGATCTTGCCCACCGGGCCATCCACGAAGATTTTTTCCTCAACGACTCTCATACCTGCAGACGCTCCACGATTTTGCCTTCCACCAGATGGGTCTGGATGATGTCTTCCACATCGCTCTGGTCGATAAAGGTGTACCAGGTGCCTTCCGGGTAGATCACCATGACGGGGCCCTGTTCGCAACGCCCCAGACAACCGGCCTTGTTCACCCGCACGCCAGCCACGTCCAGCCCCAGTTCCTTGCAACGGGCCTTGGCGTACTGGAACATTTCGGTGCCGCCCTGATTGTTGCAGCAGGACTCGCCTTCGGGACGCTGATTACAGCAGATGAAGAGGTGTTGCTTGAAATGGCTCATGGCGGGATCGGGCATTGAAAACCCTCATTATGCCGCCATTGCCAGCTGGGATGAAGGCGCCCCACAGGCGCGCCTTGTAATTCAGAGGGGTTCGAAAACCGCTTTTTCTGCCTGGGCATCCTGTCCGGAAATCCCGAAGCACATGCTGCCCGCACCTCGCAAAGGCATGCTTTCCTGGCGCAGGAAAACCTCTGGTTCGCCGGCAAAGGTGACAAAGGTTCCGTTGGTACTCAGATCCACCAGGAAATAACGGCCATCCTTGCGTTCAATACGGGCATGCTGACGGGAAGCCTTGCTGTCGTCGATCACCAGATCGTTGTGATGCTCCCGCCCCAGGGTGATGAATGGGGTCTTGTCGTCCAACAGG
This sequence comes from Azovibrio restrictus, assembly GCA_003252145.1. Taxonomy (GTDB): domain Bacteria; phylum Pseudomonadota; class Gammaproteobacteria; order Burkholderiales; family Rhodocyclaceae; genus Azovibrio; species Azovibrio restrictus_A. Next base: position 2,939 of record QKDJ01000111.1, on the reverse strand, counting down.
TAGGCTTTGCCCCGATAACGGACACACAGTTTCTGGCGAGGAGGCTCATGGGCAACAGGCATTTCACCCACAGCCATGGCTTCGGCCCGCTCCAGATCCTCCAGAGCCAGCAAGGAAGTGGAGGTCAGAGTGGAGGGCATGTCATCCCCATCCATGTCGGCCCAAAGCAGCTCCATGACCTGAAAGGCTTCTCCGCCGCTCAGTTCCACATGATCCATGTCCCGAACCCGGACACCAATGTTGTGGGCGACTCCCATGAGGACTTCCCGGCTGCAGAGGATATGGTCCGGCAGAGCCAGTTCCAGCAGTTGGGATGCAATGATCCCGGCCTGCTCTTCAGTTTCGGCCCCATGCACACCCAGACGGATATTCAGTTTCACCCCGGAAGCCGGAGGCAGATCAGCCACCCGCTTCTGCATTTCGATGGCGGCCAGGCAAGCTTCTTCCGGGGAAGGAAAGGCGGTGCCAATCTGACCACTGCCGGAACGCAACAGACGCCCCCTGAATCCATCCACAACCCGCTCAACCCGCTTGAGGCAGCGCTCAACGGCGTGAGCCGCTTCCATTTCCCCAAGCCGACTGGCCAGACGAAGCCCACCAATGATTTCGCCACGTACTATGGTGATCACTATCTTTTCCTCAGGACACAACGGTTTTCCCTTGAACCGGAGGGATCATAGCAAAAACCCTCCATGTTCCATACTCCGTACTTTAGTACTAGGAGCCCTAATCCACCGAGAGAGGAATGAAGCCGACTGGCGGCAGTTCTGGCTCGTCAAAAACCATATCTCCTTCTTCAACAGGACTATCCAATGTGAGTCCCTTGAAGTCGAAAAGCTGGCTATCTGCCAGGTGGGAAGGCACCACATTCTGCAGGGCAGTCATTACCGCCTCGGTCCGCCCTGGGTAGCGCCGATCCCAGTCCTGCATCATTTCGCGAATCTTCTGGCGTTGCAGATTTTCCTGGGAACCACAGAGATTACACGGGATGATGGGAAATTCCATGCCTCTGGAATAGCGCGCAATATCGCTCTCGGCACAGTAAGCCAGAGGACGGATCACCACATGGGCCTTGTCATCAGTGACCAGCTTGGGTGGCATGGCTTTCAACTTTCCCCCGAACAGCATGTTCAGAAACAAGGTATGCACCATGTCGTCCCGATGGTGCCCCAGGGCAATCTTGTTGGCCCCCAGTTCCTTGGCCGTACGATAGATGATGCCCCGGCGCAGGCGGGAACAGAGGGAACAGGTGGTCTTGCCTTCAGGAACCTTCTCCTTCACCACCGAATAGGTGTCCGCCTCAACGATGCGGTATTCCACCCCGATCTTTTCAAAATGGCCGGGCAGGATATCGGCAGGAAAACCTGGCTGCTTCTGGTCCAGATTCATGGCGATGAGGCGGAAATTGACCGGGGCCCGTGCCTGGAGCAGACGCAACAGGTGCAACAGGGTATGGGAGTCCTTGCCACCGGAGACACACACCAGGATGGTGTCCCCCTCCTCGATCATGTTGTAGTCGGCAATGGCCTTACCGGTTTCACGCAACAGCCACTTTTCCAGGCGTTGCAGGGTCTGGGAACGTTCCACAGAAAATCCTTTGTTGCTGAGTTACAGATGGGCCGAACGGCCCCCATCCACATTGATGACCTGGCCGGTCACATAGGGTGCGTCGGCCAGCAGAAAACGTACAGCCCGGGCAATGTCCTCGGGGCTGCCTTCCCGCTTGAGCAGGGTGTGGGCCACGATGGCTGCCCGTTCCGGGGAAGGAAACTGGCCGTCGTCGGGCCAGAGTATGGCCCCGGGAGCCACCGCATTGACCCGCACCTCCGGGCCCAACTCCTGGGCCAGAGCCCGGGTCAGGGTCAACAGGGCACCCTTGGCGGCCGAGTACAGGGCATAGCCAGCCAGGGGCCGTTCCGCATGCACATCGGTAATGTTCACGATGGCGCCCCGGCGGCTGCGCAGGTGTGGCGCCACCGCCTGGGAAAGGAACAATGGCGCCTTGAAATTACTGCCCACCAGATCGTCCCAGGCCGCCTCGTCGATGCTGCCCAGAGGCGTGGGAAAGAAACTGGAGGCGTTGTTCACCAGGGCGTCGATCCCCCCGAAATCGGCTACCACCTGGGCCACCAATTCGTTCAGGGCGGACACATCCCGCAGGTCCGCAGGATAGCAGCGGGCCGAGCCGGGGCGAGCCGCCTCCAACTCCCCCATCAGGGTCTCGGTACTTTGGCAGTCGTTCCGGTAATGCAGGGCCAGACTAGCGCCTTCCCTGTGCAGGAAACGGGCGATCGTTGCCCCGATCCGGCGCGACGCACCGGTCACGAGAATGACCTTGCCTTCCAGAGCGAGGGAGCCGTTGGTTTCCATGGGCTTGGATTTTACGCCATAAGCGACGTACTCCAGGGGTGACGCACTCAGGACGAGCTACTCTGCATAAACTTGCAGATGAGGCCGTAGATAGTTGATTTCCTGTTCCAGCACGTCCAGCTTGCCTGCCAGACCCTTTGTATCGCCCCGGGCCAGCTGGTGTTCGACCTCTCCCGCCAGCCTTTGGGCAGGCAAGGCGTTGAAGTGGCCCAGATTGCCCTTCAGGGTATGAGCCATACGCTGTAGGGTCGCCCAGTCTGCATCGGCCAGGGCATGCCGCATACGGGCCAGTTCATCATCCACCGCTTCCAGGAATAACCCGGCCACGATACCCACGATTTCCTGATCCGCCTCGGCCAGAGCCCGGCCATAGTCATGGACATGAGCCCCCCCATGAACCTCCGGCATTCCTTGCAGGGCCTGCAGGCGTTCGAACAGGGCCTGAACATGGATGGGCTTGGCAATGTGATCGTCCATACCCGCCGCTAGGCAGGCCGCCCGATCCCCTTCCATGGCATTGGCCGTCATGGCCACAATGGGTACCCGGGGCAAGTTCAGGGCCTGTTCCC
>QKDJ01000298.1 GCA_003252145.1 Azovibrio restrictus | reverse complement strand
GTGGTGAAGTTGTGATACCACTTGCCGAAGGCGCATTCCCGGGGGTCACGGGCCTTGGTGAAGGGAACATCCTGGGTCAGGGAGTGGGACAGGGCCGCCATCCAGTCCAAGTGATCCTGCCGGCGCGCTTGCAGGGTATCGGCCAATTGAGAGTAGGCCAAGGCAGCGGATTGCTCACCCAAACGGTGCCAAAGGGGCAGAAATGCCAAGGCCTGCCCTTCGTAGGCCATGACCTCATCCCCCCCCTCTCCTGATGCATTGGCTGTTGCTCCTGCTCGTGCCTGAACCGCATCCAGGATATGCACCACTTCTGCCATGGGCACCGCCACCAGTTGACGCCCCACCAGCAAGGTCAGCACTTCCAGCCCTTTCCGACAGGCCTCCTCCATCAATTGACTACCCGACACTTTGCCCCCTGCTTTCATTACATTGGCAAGACTCTAAAGGCACTCTCACCGGCTGTCCACGCCAGATATTCCTCATAACTTCCAGCCGTAAAAAAGGGCGACTCGAAAGTCGCCCTTTTGATTGGCTTTAGACCCCTTGATTACAGCAGGCCCTTGAGCAGCTTGCCCATTTCGGAGGGGTTGCGGGTCACGGTGAAACCGCACTCTTCCATGATGGCGAGCTTGGCATCAGCAGTGTCAGCGCCACCGGAGATCAGGGCACCAGCATGGCCCATACGCTTACCGGCAGGAGCGGTTACACCAGCGATGAAGCCAACGATGGGCTTCTTCATGTTGGCCTTGCACCACATGGCGGCTTCAGCTTCGTCGGGACCACCGATTTCACCGATCATGATCACGGCATCGGTATCGGGATCGTCGTTGAACATCTTCATGACGTCGATGTGCTTCAGACCGTTGATGGGGTCACCACCAATACCCACGGCGGAAGACTGACCCAGACCGATTTCGGTCAGCTGAGCCACGGCTTCATAGGTCAGGGTACCGGAGCGGGAGACCACACCGATACGACCCTTGCGGTGAATGTGGCCGGGCATGATGCCGATCTTCACTTCGTCGGGGGTAATCAGACCGGGGCAGTTGGGGCCCAGCAGCAGGGTCTTCTTGCCACCAGCAGCTTCCTTCTTCTTCATCTTGTTGCGCACTTCCAGCATGTCCCGGACGGGAATGCCTTCGGTAATGCAGATGGCCAGATCCAGGTCGGCCTCAACGGCTTCCCAGATGGCGGCAGCGGCGCCGGCGGGAGGCACGTAGATCACGGACACGGTAGCACCGGTTTCAGAAGCGGCTTCCTTGACGGAGGCGTAGATGGGCACGTCGAAAATCTTCTCGCCGGCCTTCTTGGGGTTCACACCAGCCACGAAACAGTTCTTGCCGTTTGCGTATTCAATACACTTTTCGGTGTGGAACTGGCCGGTCTTGCCGGTGATGCCCTGGGTGATGATCTTGGTGTCTTTGTTGATCAGGATAGACATTCGGTGGCTCCTTACTTGACCGCAGCAACGATCTTGGTGGCGGCTTCAGCCATGGAATCGGCAGAGATGATGGGCAGACCGGAATCCTTGAGGATCTGCTTGCCCAGGTCTTCGTTGGTGCCCTTCATGCGCACAACCAGGGGAACCGACAGTTTGGTCTCGCGGGCGGCGGTGACCACGCCGTTGGCAATGGTGTCGCACTTCATGATGCCGCCGAAGATGTTGACCAGGATGCCCTTGACCTTGGGGTTCTTGAGCATGATCTTGAAGGCTTCGGTGACCTTCTCGGTGGTGGCACCGCCGCCCACGTCCAGGAAGTTGGCCGGCTCGGCGCCGAACAGCTTGATGGTATCCATGGTGGCCATGGCCAGGCCGGCACCGTTCACCAGACAACCGATGTTGCCGTCCAGGGAGATGTAGGCCAGATCGAACTTGGAAGCTTCGATTTCGTCGGCATCTTCTTCATCCAGGTCGCGGTAGGCGACGATTTCGGGATGACGGTACAGGGCATTGGAGTCAAAGTTGAACTTGGCGTCCAGAGCCTTGATGTTGCCGTTGCCTTCCAGGATCAGGGGATTGATCTCAGCCAGGGAAGCATCGGTTTCCATGTAGCACTGGTACAGCTTCTTCAGGGTATCCACGGCCTGGGCGGTGGAACCTGCGGGAACGCCGATACCGTTAGCCAGTTCGGTGGCTTGGGCATCGGTCAGGCCATCGGCCGGATCAACGAACACCTTGAGGATCTTCTCAGGAGTGCTGTGGGCCACTTCCTCGATGTCCATACCGCCCGCCTTCGGAGGAGGCCATCATGGCGACCTTTTGGGTGGCACGGTCGGTCAGGGCAGCGACGTAATATTCTTTCTTGATGTCGGCGCCTTCTTCCACCAGCAGGCGACGGACTTTCTGGCCTTCGGGGCCGGTCTGATGGGTCACCAGTTGCATGCCGTAAATCTGCTCGGCGTACTGCTTGACTTCGTCCAGGGACTTGGCAACCTTCACGCCACCGCCCTTGCCACGGCCACCGGCGTGAATCTGGGCCTTCACAACCCAGACTTTGCCGCCCAGGGATTCAGCTGCAGCAACAGCTTCTTCAGCCGTCGGGCAGAACACCCCGCGCGGAACATTCACACCGAACTTCCTCAGGATTTCCTTAGCCTGATATTCATGGATCTTCATGCGGTTTCCTTGCTTAATTGTAATTTGCGAGCAACCAGGCGGGACCATGATCGCCGCGGACTCGAGCGTAAGCCGTCCCCGCAGCAAATCCCCCCCATTTACCGGGCTGCCAGCCACGAAGGAACCGACAGCCCCGACCTCCACCCACCCTTTCGAGGTGTATTAGTCAACGGGCGATGTTATCACAAAGCCGAAGCCGAAAAGCAGCACCAAAATTCATAATTACAGCACAAGGCCTACCCACAAAGAACGATGTCATCAACCCTCCTTTTAGCGGACGCCTCTGTCAAACTCGCTGTTTTTGCCCCAATTCATTGATCAGCCTTCGCAGAACTGATAACTTCCTCACACAGCAATCCCCTTACCTCGCGAAAAATCATGAAAACCATATTCCTTGTGGATGATTCCGCCACCATTCTGCTCAGCATCTCCAACATTCTCAGCAAGGCTGGCTACGCCACCGAAAAGGCTGGCAATGCGGAAGAAGCCCTGAAAAGGTTCAATGCTGGCGTCAAGGTTGACCTCCTCATCACTGACCTCAACATGCCCGGCATGAACGGGATCGAATTGATCAAGGAAGTACGCAAACTTCCTGCGTACAAGTTCATGCCCATTCTGTTCCTGACCACGGAATCCCAGCAGTCCCGCAAACTGGAGGCCAAAGCGGCCGGCGCATCGGGCTGGATCGTCAAGCCTGCGACGGCCGACGAGCTGCTCAACACCATCAAACTGGTTGTTCGCTAATCGCCATGGAAATATCCGCTCTCTTCCGTCGTGCTCTGCTGGTTTTCATCACTGTGGCCCTGGGCGCGGGATTGACGGTTTATTTCATGAACGAGTGGTTCCACGACGTCTTTTTGCCTCGGATGGGTCTACCCAATCCTTTTGGCGACGCGGTCGGGACCGTTCTAATTGTCGTTGTCTCCTATCTGGCTCAACGGGTCGTGTCCCTGGCCTTCTTCCGGGACTACATGTATGGCCTGTCTGACAGCCAGACCAAAGATAACCAGCGAATAGACAGCTTCACGCAGGTTGCCGAGGAGGTCGCGGGAGAACTCCGCTCCGTACGCGAATACAACGACGTGGTCCGCGCCCAAATGCACGCGGTGACCCAGGAGACGGAAAAAGCAGCCTTCACCATCACGGAAAAACTGCTCACCATTGATGGCGTGGTCACCGAATTGGATCAGTTTGTTTCCAACAGCAGTAATGAATCTGCAGCCATGGTTCACGATTCCGAAAATCGTATTCGGCAAAATCAACAGACCGTGGAACAAATGGACGCCTACATCCAGCAGCGGCTGGAAGAAACCGAGCACGACCAACAACGTGTATCTCAGGTGGTGCAGGATGCCCACTCCCTGGCCAGTCTGGTTCAACTCATTCGCGACATTGCCGGACAAACCAACCTCCTGGCCCTCAATGCTGCCATTGAAGCCGCTAGAGCTGGCGAGGCCGGTCGTGGCTTTGCTGTAGTAGCCGACGAAGTCCGCAAGCTCTCATCGGAAACGGAAAAGGCGGTCAATAAGATCAACCATGGCATCCAGTCCGTAGCCCAGAGCATCGAGACCCAGTTCAAGCACAAGCTGTCGCAGAGCAACCTGGAAAAAGAACGCAGCCTACTTTGTGACTTTTCCGGGCAGCTGGGAAGTCTCAGCAAGGGCTATGAGGAATTGATGCGCCACGAGGCGGAAGTTCTGTCCACCATCAAAAACAATAGCTCGCGTCTGGCTGACATGTTCATGGAGGCCCAGGCCAGCGTCCAGTTCCAGGACGTGACCCGCCAGCAACTGGAACACACCATTGGCGCCTTGGAGGATCTGGACAACCATGCCCAGATGTTGGCTGAGCGTCTGCTGGCCTTTGAAAACCCGGAACTTACCTACACGCCTATCGCCCAACACCTTTCCGCACTCTATGACCGCTACGTCATGGAACAACAGCGTCAAACCCACCATGACGCGACCGGCGATACCTATCAGGCAGAACCGGCTGCCGCCGGCAACAAAATCGAACTTTTTTAAAGGGGTTTTGCATGTCCAATAGCCAGCGCATTTCCCTGCAGGAAGACCTGACCATCTACCACGTCCTGGACCAGAAACAGCGTCTGCTCGACACCCTGGCCCAGGCTGACGAGGTGGAACTGGACCTATCTCAGGTCGCAGAAATGGACACGGCGGGCTTGCAGTTACTGATTCTGCTCAAACGCGAAGCCCAGAAGGCTGGCAAGAAAGCCGTCATCATTGCGCACAGCCAAGCCGTGCGCTCCGTCATCGACTTCTGCAATCTTGCGGCTTACCTGGGCGACCCCCTGGTAATCCCCGCCCAGGAATCCAATTGAGACAGGGGTGCCCATGGATGAACTGACCAGCGTATTCGTACAAGAGAGCCGGGAACAACTGGCCGAAATGGAAGCCGGCCTGCTGCGCCTTGAGCAGGATCCCCACGACGCAGACAACATCAACGCCATTTTCCGGGCTGCCCACACCATCAAAGGTGCCTCTGGGGTTATCGAATGTGGATTCATCGAATCCTTCACCCACAAGGTGGAAAACATCCTCGACAAGCTGCGCAATGGGGAAATCAGCGTTAGCGGCCCCCTGGCCACCCTGCTCCTGGAATGCTGCGACCATATGGGACGCTTGATTGACGTCCTGGAGGCACAACAAGCCCAACCCCCAGAAGATGTGAGCAATCAGGGGGAGGCTTTACAGGTCCGGCTGACGGATTTCCTGTCCGCCACGGAAGCGCCCCCCGCCGAAGAGCCTGGCGCCATGCCCATTGAACATGAATCCCCCGTGGAGATTTCCGGGGGCGGCGTGGTCATTACTGATGGCTGGCACATCTCGGTTCGTTTCGGGCCCAATGTGCTCCGGGGCGGCATGGACCCCCTTTCCTTCCTGCGTTACCTGGCCAGCCTGGGGGAAATTCTGGGTATGGAAACCATCCCAGACTCCATGCCAGAAGCCGAGGAAATGGATCCGGAATCCTGTTATCTGGGCTTTGAAATTCATTTTCAGACCCGGGCCAGCAAGGCCGATATCGAGCGGGTATTCGACTTTGTGCAGGACGAATGCGAGCTGCGCATCCTGCCTCCCAACAGCAAAATCAGTGAATACCTGAAGCACATCGAAGAGCTGCCGGAAGACAACATGCGTCTCGGCGAGATGCTGGTGCGCTGTGGCGCCCTGACCCAGGCCGAACTGGATGAGGCCCTCCGCCAACAAGCGGCGCTCACCAACAATGAGGATGCAGGAATCACTGAGGGCGATGCTACGGAAGGGCATCAGGCACCCCAGCTCGGTGAAATTCTGGTGGAACAGAAGGTCGTCCAGAAAACGCTGGTGGACGCCGCTGTAGGCAAGCAGGCCCAGGTTACGGAAAAGAAGGCCAAGGAGTCCCGGATGATCCGGGTTCAGGCCGACAAGCTGGATCAACTGATCGACTTGGTGGGCGAACTGGTGATCGCCGGTGCTTCCACCAACCTGCTGGCCAACCGCAGTGGGCAGACGGAGCTAGTGGAAGCCACGTCCATCCTGTCCCGCCTGGTGGAAGATATTCGCGACTCCGCCCTGCAATTACGCATGGTGCAAATTGGCGAAACCTTCAACCGTTTCCACCGGGTAGTCCGGGACGTTTCCAAGGAACTGGAAAAGAACATCGAACTGCAGATTTCCGGCGGTGAAACCGAGCTGGACAAGTCCGTAGTCGAGAAAATCGGCGACCCTCTCATGCACCTGGTCCGTAACGCCCTGGACCATGGCATTGAACCGGCTGCCGTGCGTATGGCCACCGGCAAGCCCGTACAAGGCCATGTGGCCCTGAACGCCTATCACGACTCAGGCAGCATCGTCATTGAAGTCTCCGATGACGGCGGTGGTTTGAAGAAGGAACGCATTCTGGCCAAGGCCATCGAAAAGGGCTTGATCCAGCAGGGTTACAACCTGAGCGACCAGGAAATCGTCAATCTCATTTTCGAACCCGGTTTCTCCACCATGGAGAAGGTTTCCAACCTCTCCGGCCGTGGCGTGGGTATGGACGTGGTACGCCGTAACATCCAGTCCCTGCGGGGTACCGTGGATGTCACCACCCAGGAAGGTATCGGCTCCACCTTCACCATCCGCCTGCCCCTGACCCTGGCCATCATTGATGGCTTCCTGGTTAGCGTAGAACAAGCTTCTTACGTGATTCCTCTGGACACCGTGGTGGAGTGTATTGAGCTCAATGACCAGCCCGACAACAAACATTATCTGAACCTGCGAGGCGAGGTGCTTCCTTTCCTGCGGCTTCGGGAAATCTTTGGTATCGAAGGTGAAATTCCCTTCCGGGAAAATGTGGTAGTGGTCCAGTTTGCAGGCCAGAAGGCCGGCATTGTGGTGGATCAGCTCATGGGCGAATTCCAGACCGTGATCAAACCCCTGGGCAACATCTTCAAACACCTGAGAGGCATTGGTGGTTCCACTATTCTGGGGAGCGGCGAAGTGGCCCTGATCCTGGATGTACAAGCCCTGGTACAACACTGTGCCAATCAAGAAGAAAACCGCAAGCGCAACGCTGGCCATGCCACTCGCCTGCTTGAATCCCGATAAATCGAATCAGCCCCAGCAATAACAATTTTCAGGAGGTCCACATGTTGAACAATCTCAAGATCGGTATCCGATTGGCCCTGGGCTTTGCCCTGGTGCTGGTCCTGCTGGCTATCCTCGCCATTGTGTCCGCCAATGCATTGAAGAGTCTGAATGGGGAAGTGGACAACATCGTCCATGACAAATACCCCAAGACCGTATTGGCAACCGATCTGATCCGCGCCCTCGATAGTGTCGCCATCAGCAACCGCAACATGCTGCTCCTGGCCGACCCTGCCGCCGTGCAAAAACAGGTGGAAGATCAGAAGGTACAAAGTGCCAAGATCACCCAGGCCATGGACAAACTTGAAGAAACTGTGACCTCGCCTGAAGGCAAAAAACTTTTGGCTGAAGTACAGACCGCTCGCAAAGCCTACGTGGAAGTCCTGGTCAAGTACCGTGAAGTCGTTGCCACCAACGACAAGGTCACTGCCCAGGCCATTCTTTTCGGAGACTTCCGCCCGGTTAGCGAGGCCTACATCATGGCCCTTCGCAACCTGATCGACTTCCAGGACACCCTGATGGTCAAGGCTGGTGACAATGCCGAAGCAGCCTACGAGGGCGCTTTCAACCTGGTACTGACCCTGACTGTTGTGGCCATTCTCCTGGCTATTGCCGTAGCCTTCATGATTACCCGCAGTATCACCCGCCCTGTCGGCGAGGCCGTGAAGATTGCCGACAAGATTGCCGAAGGTGACCTGAGCATCAAGATCGACACCAGCGCCAAGGATGAAGTGGGTCAAGTGCTGTCTGCTCTGGACAAGGCCGTCTCTGCCGTGAAGGCCATGAGTGCCGAAGCCAGCCGCCTGGCCCAGGCCGCCGTGGATGGCAAGCTTTCCACCCGTGCCGATGCCAGCCAGTACAAGGGCGAGTATCAGAAGATCGTAGTCGGGGTTAACAACACCCTGGACGCTGTCATCAACCCCCTGAACGTGACGGCCGAGTACGTGGATAACATCTCCAAGGGTGTCATTCCTCCCGTCATCACCACCACCTACAACGGCGACTTCAACGTCATCAAGACCAACCTCAACAACGTGGTCAAAATGATGAGCGAGCTCCTGCAACAGACCGACATCATCATCAAGGCCGCCGCCGAGGGCGAACTCTCCAAGCGCGCCAATGCCGACCTCTTCGTGGGCGGCTGGAACCAACTGGTGAAGGGGGTCAATGACACCATCACCAACATCGTCAATCCCCTCAATGTCACCGCCAACTATGTGGACCGTATCTCCAAGGGGGACATTCCTCCCAAGATCACCGATCCCTACAGCGGCGACTACAACATCATCAAGAACAACCTCAATACCTGTATTGATGCGGTCAATGCCCTGGTCACCGACGCCAACATGCTGGTGAGCGCAGCCCTGGCTGGCAAGCTGGACACCCGGGCCAATGCCTCCAAGCACCAAGGGGATTTCAAGAAGATCGTCGAAGGGGTCAATGCCACCCTGGATGCGGTGGTGGGTCCCATCAACGAGGTGAAACGTCTCATGGCTGCTCTGGAACAGGGCGACCTGACCCAGAACATCAACGGCTCCTACCAGGGCGACTTCCTGGTATTGAAGGATGCGGTCAACAACACGGTGGGCCGCCTCTCCGACACCGTCGCCCAGGTGAAGACCGCTGCCGATGCCCTGACCAATGCGGCTGGTCAGGTCTCTGCCACCGCCCAGTCCCTGTCCCAGTCCTCTTCTGAACAGGCTGCCTCCGTGGAAGAGTCCTCCGCCTCCGTGGAAGAGATGTCCGCCTCCATCAACCAGAATGCGGAGAACGCCAAGGTCACCGACAACATGGCCTCCAAGGCTGCCAAGGAAGCTTCCGAAGGTGGCAAGGCCGTGACCGAAACCGTGGGCGCCATGAAGAAGATTGCCGAGAAGATCGGCATCATCGATGACATCGCCTACCAGACCAATCTGCTGGCCCTGAACGCCGCCATTGAAGCCGCCCGGGCCGGTGAGCACGGCAAGGGCTTTGCCGTGGTGGCCGCTGAAGTGCGCAAGCTGGCCGAGCGTTCCCAGGTGGCCGCCCAGGAAATCGGTGAACTGGCCGGTGATTCCGTGAGCATGGCGGAAAAGGCCGGCAAGCTGCTGGACGAGATCGTGCCGTCCATCAACAAGACCTCCGACCTGGTGCAGGAAATTGCTTCTGCTTCCCAGGAACAATCCTCCGGTGTTTCCCAGATCAACAACGCCATGAACCAGTTGAACCAGGCCACCCAGCAGAATGCCTCCGCGTCTGAAGAGCTGGCTGCCACCGCCGAGGAATTGGGTGGTCAGGCTGAACAACTGCAGGACATCATGGGCTTCTTCAACATCGAACGGGGAAGTCAGAAAGCCGCCGCCAACTTCAGCCGCAAGGAGCTGACATCCAGCGCCAAGCCGGCCGAACGCCCCCGTGCAGCTGCGCCTTCCCAGTACGCCGCATCCCTGGCCGTTGATGAAGGCGACTTCGAGAAGTTCTGAGGCAGGAGACGGCCATGACTGAACTTACTGCACAAGCCTCTCCCCCTGCAAAAGGGGGGAGCCAGGCCCTGACCACCGGGACTGATACCAGCCCTCAGCAATATCTCACCTTCCTGCTGGAAGGGGAGATGTTTGCCGTCGGCATCCTCAACGTCAAAGAAATTATCGAATACGGGACCGTTACCAGCATTCCCATGATGCCCCCCTTCATCCGGGGAGTGATCAATCTGCGTGGTAGCGTGGTACCGGTCGTCGACCTCTCCAGTCGTTTTGGCAACAATCCCGCTCAGGTTTCCCGCCGGACCTGCATCGTGATCGTGGAGGTCATGGATGGCGAGGAACGGCACGATATCGGTATTGTTGTTGATGCCGTTTCCGAAGTGCTGGAAATTCCCCGTACCGACATTGAGCCACCGCCCTCCTTTGGCGCCAAGATCCGGGCGGACTTCATCACCGGCATGGGCAAGGTCAATGGCAATTTCGTCATCATCCTCAATGTGGGGCAGGTGCTTTCCGTTGAGGAAATATCCCTGCTCTCCCAGATTGGCGGCGGTGATGGTGGCGGAGACGCCCCGGCTGAAACCGCATAAAAACAAAAAGGGGCAATAAGCCCCTTTTTTCATAGTACAACTGGCACACGTACCCGGGTGCATCGTATTCACCGATGCCCGTTGGAGCGCCGCTCCGCTGTATTTCTCCCCCTCGAATAAAACACCATGCAGAAACGGTAAAAAGTCATGGTATTTTTCGTTCTTAAG
>QKDJ01000015.1 GCA_003252145.1 Azovibrio restrictus | reverse complement strand
TTCCGTTGAAGTGGAAAAGGCCGCGCGGCAGTTGATCAGTGAATCCCATCAGGTAGCCGAAGGTTCGGCGGAACAGTATTCCGCCGCTCAGGCGACGGCCGATGCCATGGGGCAGCTGACGGGCAATATGAATGAGGTCAGTCAGCGGGCCCATGAAACCGCCCATATTTCCCAGGAGGCCAGTGAGTTGTCCATGGATGGGGTGAAAATTGCCACCGAGGCCTCCCATGAAATGGAGCGAATCGCCAACTCCGTTACGGCATCCGCCCAGGTGATCGAGGCCTTGGGCGAGCGCTCCAAGGCCATCTCCGGGATCGTTCAGACCATTCGGGAAATTGCCGATCAGACCAATCTGCTGGCCCTGAATGCAGCCATCGAAGCGGCTCGGGCGGGGGAGCAGGGACGGGGTTTTGCCGTGGTGGCCGACGAAGTGCGCAAGCTGGCCGAACGAACTTCCTCAGCCACTGGTGAAATCAGTCAGATGATCGGGGCGATCCAGAGCGAAACCGCTTCAGCTATCTCTTCCATTCAGGCGGGTACGGATCAGGCTCATAACGGAGCCTTGCTGGCGCGGCGGGCTTCAGAATCCCTGGAAGCTATCAATCAGGGCGCGCGGGGCACCATGGAGAAAGTGGATGCCATTGCTGCAGCTATCGAAGAGCAAAGTACGACAGGGTCTGACATTGCCCAGCATATCCATTCCATCATGGAGCAGGCTCAGGGGAATTCCAGTGCAGCAGAGCAGACCCTGCGGGAGGCTGAGCAACTGGATTATCTGGCCGTCAATCTCAAAGAAATCGGTAACGTCTTCAAATTGGGTAACGCTGGAGATGCTGCACTCAAGCTGCACTCCAAGATGCCTAATATCGTGCAGCAGGTGGCGCAGCAGATTGGTGCAGCTCTGGAAGGAGCCGTTGATCGCAACAAAATCAGCCTAGATGATCTTTTTGATGACAAGTATCAGCCCATTCCTGGTACTAAACCCCAGAAGTTCAAGACTCGCTTCGATGCCCTGTGTGATCAGGTTTTGCCTTCCATACAGGAAGGGCTAGTCGGGCAAAATGCAGAGATGGTCTATGCCATTGCCTGCGACCGCAGGGGCTATGTTCCTACCCATAACAAACGTTTTTCCCAGCCGCTGACAGGTAATGAGCAGGTGGATTTCGTCAATAACCGGACTAAGCGGGTCTTTGATGATCCGGTGGGACGGCGCTGTGGCGATCATGAAAAGGCTTTCCTGTTGCAGACCTATCGCCGAGACACGGGCGAGATCATGCATGACATTTCTGCACCGGTTTACGTGAAAGGCCGGCACTGGGGTGGTTTGCGTATTGGTTACAAGACGGATATGTGAGTTCTGCCGCGGTTTCAGTTGGAATGAATTCTGTGTATCCTTCGCTCCATATGGGGGCAATCGGGCTGCGTAAGTGGCTCACACAGTTGAGGGAGATTGAAGATGTCTGAGCTGCTGAAGAGTATCGACGCGAGGACCAAGCTCGCGGGTACCAATAAGCTCGAAATCCTGTTGTTCTCCCTGGGGGAGGATCAGCGTACGGGGCGTCGTGAGACTTTTGGCATCAATGTGTTCAAAGTCCGTGAGGTGATGCGTACGCCAGCCATTACTGCTGCGCCCGACATGCCTCCCGCTGTCGAAGGCATGGTGAGTCTGCGCGGCATGTTGGTGCCCGTGGTGGATTTGGCCAAGTACTCCGGGGTGATGACCGACACGCCTCGGGAAATCATGATCGTTACCGAATACAACGGCCACACCCAGGGTTTTCTGGTGGAGGCGGTGGATACCATCCTGCGTTTGGACTGGAGCATGATGCGGGTGCCTCCCGAGATGCTCATGGCCCAGATGGGTGGGCTGGTAACGGCAGTGACCGAGTTGGAAGACAATCGTCTGATCATGATGATGGACGTGGAAAAGGTCCTCTCGGATACCGCCCGCTACGACGATGACGACATTCAATTCAAGAGCATCGTGCCTCTGGAAAAGCCGGATGTGACGGTGTTTTTCTGTGACGATTCCATCGTGGCGCGACGGCAGATCGAACGGACTTTGGATGCCATGGGCGTCAAGTACGTCGGGGCGACCAACGGGCGCCAGATGTGGGACGAGTTGGAAAAAATGGCGACCTACGCCAAGGCCATTGGCAAGACGCCCGCTGAAGTCATCAGTCTGATTCTCACGGATATCGAAATGCCGGAAATGGATGGCTACATCCTGACCAAGAAGGTCAAAAACGATTCCCGCTTTGCGGCCATTCCCGTAATCATGCATTCCTCCTTGTCCGGCATGTCCAATCAGAAATTGGGGCTGTCCGTCGGGGTGGATGAGTATGTGCCCAAGTTCGAAGCTCAGCGGCTTTCGGAGGTGCTGTCCCGGCGCCTGAACGAGCGTTTGCCCGCCACGGTCTGATCCGGAGAGAACTTCATGAATGCACTGGAAAAGAAAAATCTGCTGGATGGTGTGGATGCCCGCACCCGCCTGGCTGGCTCCAACCAGATGGAGATTCTCCTGTTCTCACTGGGAACCCGGGAGACTTTCGGTATCAACGTATTCAAGGTGAGAGAAGTGGGGCGTACCCCTCACATCACCAAAACCCCCAATATGCCCAGGGGGGTAGAGGGCTTGATTTCCCTGCGGGGTAATGTGATTCCCGTGCTTTCCTTGGCCTCCTATCTGGATCTGGATGATCCCCCTACGGAGTTGGGCAAGACCATGATGGTGGCCGAATATTCCAAGCGGACCCTGGGTTTCCTGGTGCACGAGGTGGATCGCATCATTCGGGTGGACTGGGAAAAGGTGAAGGCGCCGGAAAGCGTGTTGACGGCCAATCAGGGCCTGATCACTGCCGTCATCGAATTGAATGACGGTCATTTGGTGTCCATCCTGGACGTGGAACAAATTCTCGCCAATGCCTTCGGTGAGGCCGTTATTGTTGATATCCAACCGGCACGGGTAGAGGAGGATACCAATATCTTCTTCGTGGATGACTCTATCGTGGCTCGTAAGAAGATTGCGGAAGTGCTGGATAAGCTTGGTGTAAAGCACAAGCATGCTACCAACGGTGCTGAAGCCTGGACCCGCTTGCAAGCCATTGCTGCGCATGCTCAGCAGATGGGCGTGCCCATGCGTGAAGAGATCAATCTGATTCTTGTAGATGCCGAGATGCCGGAAATGGATGGTTATGTCCTGACCAAGAACATCAAGGCGGACTCACGGTTTGAAGGGGTGCCTGTTGTCATGCATTCCTCCTTGTCCTCTGAGGCGAATCGAGCCATGGGCAAATCCGTGGGCGTAGATGCCTATGTGGCGAAGTTTGATGCTGAAGTGCTGGCAGATACCCTGCGGCCTCTGGTAGAACGATAAAAACCCTGGAGTACAGCATGCCTGTCGATCCTAAAATGAAAATTCTGGTGGTGGATGACTTTTCCACCATGCGTCGTATCGTGCGTAACCTTCTGAAGGAACTTGGCTACACCAATGTGGACGAAGCAGAGGATGGTGCCATTGCTTTGCAGAAGCTGAACGGCGGTGGTTTTGAGTTCGTGGTGACGGACTGGAATATGCCTAACATGGATGGTTTGACGCTGCTGCAAACGGTGCGCTCCACGCCATCCCTGAAGTACCTGCCTGTGCTCATGATCACCGCCGAGGCCAAGAAGGAAAACATCATTGCTGCAGCCCAGGCAGGTGCCAGCGGTTACATCGTCAAACCCTTTACCTCTGCCACTCTGGCTGAAAAATTGACCAAGATTTTTGAGAAAATGGGTCAGGCCTGAGGGAGCTTACATGACTGCCAATAACGATTCCCCTGACCTGGAAGCCCTCTTTGATAGTGTGGCAGCCACTGTGCAGCCTCAAGCGCCTGCTCCCGCTCCTGTAGCGCCTGCTGCAGCGCCTGTGTCGGAAATGACCTCACTGGGCGACAGCGACGATTTGCAGGCCTTGTTTGATACGGTATCTGCTGATTATCAGCAGGAGCCCGAGCCCGCAGCTCCTGTTGGTGCAGTCCCGGATGCGCTTGCTCAGGAAGGGGAGTGGCCCAGTCAGGAAAGTGTGTTCCAGCGTGTGGGACAGATGGCGCGGCAGCTCCATGACACCCTCCATGAGCTGGGCTACGACAAGCTGCTGGAAAATACGGTTTCGGCCCTTCCGGACGCCAAGGACAGGTTGGCTTATGTGGCCAACTTGACCGAACAGGCGGCCTGTCGAGTGCTGAATGCCACCGATATTGCAAAACCTGTTGTGGATGGCCTGGAAAATACCTCTCAGGCATTGGGCGCACGCTGGGATAAGGTTTTTGCCAATCAGATGAGCACGGCAGAGTTCAAGCAGCTCGCTGAGGAAACCCGGGATTACCTGAAAACGGGCGTGCCGGCAGCAACAGGACAGATTGATGGCCAATTGATGGAAATCATGATGGCTCAGGACTTCCAGGATCTGACGGGACAGGTGATCAAGAAGGTGGTTAGTCTGGCCCAGGAACTGGAAAATGGTCTGATGACCGTCCTCATTGAAGTCGTACCCCAGAACAAGCGCAACCAGGAAGTGGCCAGCCTCATGAATGGTCCTGTCATCAACTCTGATGGTCGGTCCGACGTGGTGGTGAACCAGCAGCAGGTAGATGACCTGCTTGATAGTCTGGGTTTCTAAGGAGAATCGGTTATGAGCGACTTTGCCGGGATGGAAGATCTCCTGCAGGATTTTCTGCAGGAGGCCAACGACCTGCTGTCCGATGTGGACAACAAGCTCGTGGATTTGGAGAAGATGCCCGATGACCGGAGCCTCCTGAACGACATCTTTCGTGGTTTCCACACCGTCAAAGGTGGTGCCGGCTTCCTTAATGCCACAGAGCTGGTGACCCTGTGTCACCTGACGGAAAACCTTTTTGACAAGCTACGTAATGCGGAGCTGCACCTGACGCCGGAACTGATGGATCTGATCATGGCTGCCACCAAGGGTGTGCGTGACATGTTTGGCGATCTTTCCTCGGGGGTGCAGCCTATGCCCGCGCCGGCCGAACTATTGCATGCTCTTGAGGCCGTTCTGAAGGGCGAGGCCGTGGCAGGGGTCGTGGCTGCTCCAACTGTAGAGGCTGCTCCCGTGGTTGTGGAAGCGGCAGCGCCTGTTGCAGCCGCTGCTGGTGGTCCGGATTGGGAGGCGCTGCATGGTGCAGTAAATGGACAACCTCCTGTTGCAACCGGTGAAGTGATTACCCGCGCGGAAGCCGCCGCCGCTGTGCCCGCTGAAAAGCCCACAAATGCCGCTTTTGGCCGTCGTGGTAGCGATCGCCCCACTGGCGGTGGCGGGCGCCGGGTGGAAGAACGTGCCCGAGAAAACACCATCCGTGTGGATACCTCACGTCTGGATCAGGTGTTGAACCTGTCTGGCGAAATCGGGCTGACCAAGAACCGCCTGACCAGTTTGCGGGCCGATATCCTGGCGGGCAAGAATGACGGGGAAACCCTGCATGCCCTGGATCAGGCGGTGAGCCAGTTGGATCTGCTGGTCTCCGATCTGCAGAACTCGGTTATGAAGACCCGCATGCAGCCCATTGGCCGCTTGTTCCAGAAATATCCCCGGATCGCCCGGGATCTGGCTCGTCAACTCGGTAAGGACGTGGAGCTGGTCCTGGCGGGTGAAGAGACCGAAGTGGATAAGACCATGATTGAGGATCTGGCTGATCCTCTCATCCACTTGATCCGTAACGCGGTCGATCACGGGGTCGAAGCTACGGCCGAGCGGGCTGCTGCGGGCAAATCCTCCAAGAGTCTGGTGCGCCTGGAGGCGCGTCAGGAGGGGGATCACATTGTCCTGATCGTGGCCGATGACGGCCGCGGGATGAGTGCGGAGCGCATTCGGGCCAAGGCGGTGGAGAAGGGGCTGATTTCGGAAGAAGAAGCCAATACCTTGGATGATCGTCAGAGCTTCAATCTGATTCTGCTTCCCGGCTTCTCCACGAAAACGGAAATTTCCGATGTGTCCGGCCGTGGCGTAGGGATGGATGTGGTGAAAACCAATATCCAGAAGCTCAATGGCTCCATCGATATCCGCTCGGAGCCTGGCAAGGGCTCTGTATTCCTGATTTCCCTGCCTCTGACCCTGGCGATCCTGCCGGTCCTGTTGGTGCTGCTGGGTGACCAGCCCTTTGCGCTGCCCTTGTCTCTGGTTCGGGAAATTCTGCCTATCGAACGGGACAAGATTCAGGAGGTTGGCGGCAAGTCCACCCTGGTGGTTCGCGGCGAAATTCTCCCTGTCGTGTCCTTGGCCCGCCTGCTGGGCTGGCCCCAGGAGCGTTATCCCGAATACGGCGTGCTGATGCAGACGGCCGAGCGTAGCTTCATCCTGGGGGTGGACAGCTTTGCCGGTCGGGATGACGCAGTGATCAAGTCCCTGGAAGACTTCCGTCCTCGTGGCGTGGCGGGGGTAACCACCCTGTCCAACGGCCAGATTGTGCTGATCCTGGATATGAAGGAATTGCTGGTGGATGGGCAGCACATGGATATCGGTGGACGTATACCGGCACTGGATATGGGGTGAGGGCGGTAAATCTAAGCTGTTGATCGTCAACGAAGAAAAGCGGAAAGGGGCATTTTGCCCCTTTCCGCTTTTTGCCGTTTACCCAGGCGCTTCTAAGTTGTTGACTTAACACGCTTTGTAAAAAAAGCGGTGTACCTATTTAATTTTTCTAGTTTTTTTCTATAATAGGCACATCGAAACGGTGCAATGGTCATGGCTGAAGATAGCGACCAGGAGAAAACAGAAGAGCCTACCGGCAGGCGTATATCGCAAGCCCGGGAGGAGGGCCAGGTTCCCCACTCGAAGGAACTGGGTAGTTTTCTCGTCCTCATCGTTGCGGCCTCTGCGTTCTGGTTGCTGGGCGGTTGGTTGGCTGAGCGAGCCATGATGATCATGCGCAAGGGCTTGATCATGGACCCCGTCTTTCTCAAGGAACCCAACCTGGCGTTGGTGCGCCTCACGGATATTTCCTTTGATGCTCTGGTCAGCTTTTCTCCTCTGGTTCTGGCCATGATCGTGGCAGCCCTGATTCCTCCCTTTGTGCTGAATGCTTGGGTGTTCTCTCCCAAGGCACTGGTGCCCAGCTTTGGCCGCATGAACCCCATCTCCGGCATTGGTCGCATGTTTTCCTGGAACAGCCTGATGGAACTGCTCAAGGCCGCCTTGAAGGCTGTTCTGATCGGGGGGGTTGCTGTCCTGATGATCTGGAATGAGTGGGAAGATATTTTTGGTCTGCTGGGCCAGCCCCTGGAGGCTGGTCTGGTGTCTGCAGGCAAGTTGCTGACCTTCACCTTCCTGATGATCGTGGCGGCCATGATCATCATTGTCGCCGCTGACGTGCCATTCCAGATCTGGCAATACTACGACAAGCTGAAGATGACCAAAGAGCAGGTCCGCCAGGAAATGAAGGAAATGGACGGGGACCCCATGGTCAAGGGGCGTATCCGCAGTCTGCAGCGGGAGGCGGCCCGTAAGCGCATGATGGCTGCCGTGCCCCAGGCTGATGTGATCGTGACCAACCCCACCCACTTTGCGGTGGCTTTGTCTTATCAGGAGGGCATGGCTGCTCCCAAGGTATTGGCCAAGGGGATGGGCGTCATTGCACAACGGATCAAGTCCCTGGGCGCCGAGCATGGGGTGCCCATGCTGGAAGCGCCACCTCTGGCACGGGCGCTCTATCGTCACGCCGAACTGGATCAGGAAATTCCCGGCAGTTTGTATGCCGCGGTGGCAGAGGTGCTGGCCTATGTGTATCAGCTGTCCCGCTGGCGTAGCACGGGCGGTGATTACCCTACGCCCCCCAAGGATATCGACGTGCCTTCTGAACTTGTGCCGGAGGCCGTCTGATGGCTAGCATGGCGCTCTCCTCCCTGCAAAACATCTTCAGTCGTCTAAGCGCCTTCCAGCTGGCTGCGCCTCTACTCATCGTCATGATTCTGGCGATGATGGTGCTGCCCTTGCCGCCCTTCATTCTGGATGTGTTGTTCACCTTCAACATTGCCCTGTCCGTGTTGATCCTGCTGGTGGCCATCCAGGTCAAGAAGACCCTGGAATTTTCCGTGTTCCCCACGGTGCTGCTGGTCACTACCTTGTTGCGCCTTTCTTTGAACGTGGCCTCCACCCGGGTGGTGATGCTGGAGGGGCATACGGGCGGGGAT
This sequence comes from Azovibrio restrictus, assembly GCA_003252145.1. Lineage (GTDB taxonomy): Bacteria > Pseudomonadota > Gammaproteobacteria > Burkholderiales > Rhodocyclaceae > Azovibrio > Azovibrio restrictus_A. Next base: position 103 of record QKDJ01000015.1, on the reverse strand, counting down.
GCGGCCGGTAAAGTGATCGAGGCATTTGGCCAGTTCCTGGTGGGGGGCAATTACACCGTAGGTATCGTGGTCTTCCTGATTCTGGTGATCATCAATTTCATGG
>QKDJ01000322.1 GCA_003252145.1 Azovibrio restrictus | reverse complement strand
AACCACTACGGTCTGAGCAATGACGAGGAGGTGCAACACGTCTATGGCCGCTTGCTGCTGGATTTCTACAGCTCCGGCCTCCAGGACATGGGGGCCTTCAACTACAAGAACCTGTACCTCTACGGGGGACTGTTCGACATCATCGCGGCCGCCTTTGAAAAACTGGTGCCCATGGATGTCTGGGACCTGCGGCACCTGATTTCCGCTGTCTTCGGCCTGCTGGGTCTGCTGGGGACCTGGAAGGTGGCCAAACTGCTGGGGGGCGAACGTCTGGCTTTCCTGGCGGTATTGCTGCTGGGCGTGACCGGAGCCTGGACGGGGGCCATGTTCACCCATACCAAGGATGTGCCCTTTGGCACCACCATGATCTGGGCCGTGTATTACAGCATTCGTTTCGTATCCAGTTTGCCTCGTCCGTCCTGGGCCCTGATCATCAAGCTGGGCTTGGCCATTGGCCTGGCCTTTGGTCTGCGGGTGGGTGCGGTATTTTCCGTGTTCTATCTGGGTATGGGCGTACTGGCCTGGAGCCTGTGTTCCAAAAACGCGGGGGAATTCATCTGGCGTCTGCTGGGGGCGGTGCTCCATCTGTTGCCCGCAGCACTGGTGGCTTTGGTGGTGATGGGCTTCTGCTGGCCCTGGTCGGTGATGGGTTGGGACCATCTGTATCAGGCGGCCACCACCTTCAATCATTTCTCCTTTGATCTCTTCACCATCGTGGATGGGGTGGTGACCAAGAACGGGGAGGTGCCTCGCACCTATCTGCTCTGCTACCTGCTGGTGCGCCTGCCGGAAATCACCTTGCTGGGTTTGGGGCTGGCCGGTATTGGCCTGGTGGTGCGTGTGGGCTTGCGGGACCAAAGGGCAGGGCAGGGACTGTTGCTCTGGCTCCCCTTGCTGCTGGCTGCTGTTGTGCCTCTGACCTATACCTTGCTGGGCCGCCCTTCCTTGTATAACGGAGTTCGCCACTTCACCTTCCTCCTGCCCCCCCTATCCATTCTGGGAGCCTGGGGCTGGTTGTTGTTGTGGGAGCGTTGCCAGGGTTTCATGTGTAAAGGTTTGGGGCTGGTCTTGCTGGTACTGACGGCACTGCCCGTGTATCACATGGTGCGGCTCCATCCCTATGAATACATCGCCTACAACCAGTTTGTGGGCGGCTTGCCTGGAGCTGCCAAGGGCTGGGAACTGGATTACTGGTCCGGCAGCCTGCGGGAAGGTGCCCAGCAGCTCAACAGCTTGGTGGATCAGGAAGATGATGTCCGCGACGAGCCTTACCCGGTGGCAGTCTGTGCCGAAACCATTCAGGGTACGGAATATCTGGATCCTCGCTTGTTCGTGGTGACCAAGGACTGGTATAAGGCTGACTTTTTCCTGAGTACCACCCATATGGGCTGTAATACCGCCATGCAAGGAGAGCAGATCGGGGGCGTCAGCCGGGAAGGGGTGTCGCTCATGGTCGTGCTGGACCGGCGTCAGCTGCATCCCCACCAAAGGCATCCCCGGTGAGCCAAGGATTGGCGGCCCAGTTCCGTCGCTTTCTTGGCTTTGCCGCCGTGGGCGGGGTTGGCACCCTGGGCCATTACGCTTTGCTGGTGACCCTGGTGGAGTGGGGTGGGGCTGATCCAGTACTGGGTTCTGTGGCCGGTTTTCTGTTGGGTGCCCTGATCAACTACAGCCTGAGCCGTACTCTGGTTTTCGCCTCCAGCAGGCCCCATCGTGAAGCCTTGCCCCGCTTTCTCGCCGTGGCTGGCAGCGGGCTGGTGTTCAACACCCTATTGATGAGCCTGCTGACTCATGGCCTGGAATTCCCCTATCTCTGGGCCCAGATTCTGGTAACCGGTCTGTTGCTGTTCTGGCATTACGCCGCCAATGCCATCTGGACCTTTGCCCGGAAACACGAGGTTAGTCATGATCATCATTGATCTGCTGTGTGAGCAGGAACACCGGTTTGAAGGCTGGTTTGCCTCAGCAGAGGACTTCGAGCGGCAGAATGCCCAGGGCCTGGTCCAGTGTCCGGTCTGCGATAGTTCCGGAGTGCGTCGGGTGCCGTCCGCCAGTTACATCGCCACAGGGGCGGCGGCGGTTGCACCCTCTCAGCCCAAGGCTGCCGCTCCAGCCCCATCCATGCCAGACCCGGCTCAATTGCTGCAACAGCTGGGTGAAGTCCTCATGGCCCATAGTGAGGATGTGGGGGCGCAGTTTGCCGAAGAAGCCCGCCGCATTCACTACGAGGAAGCACCGGCTCGTCCCATCCGGGGACAGGCCAGCCAGGACGAGTGTGATGCCCTGGAAGATGAAGGCATCTCCGTCCTTCGCATACCGGTCAAAAAGCCAGAAACCCTGAACTGAATCAGCCCCACTCGGTGCGTTCAGGCAATGGCCTTGCGTCCCATGCTGTTCAGAAAGCGCTCCAGCCAGCCCCGGCTATCATCCTTCAGCCGTATCCCCGTGTTCATCATGTGGGGCACATAAGCCCTGTCCTCACCGTTGATATGGTCTTCCAGCCAACTGCGCAGAAATGCCATCAATTGCAGATCCAGGTTCATCTGGCCATCGGCAAAGCGCCTGTGGGTATCCATGACCTGCTGCTTAAGATGCTCATGCAGTGCTTTGTGGGTGTCGTAGCCCGGGTAATCGGTAATACGGAACAGGCTTTCTTCCAGGGCGAAATGGACGGCGGTGTAATCCACCAGCTCCTGGAGCAGGCATCCTGCCTCTTCCCGCGGGGCCTTGTGAATGAGGGCATCGTAAATGCGGTTGATCATGGCGACCAGCAGCTGGTGCTGATTGTCGATTTCCGGAATGCCCAAGGCCAGGTCGGCACTCCAGGGGAGATAGGTTTTCACGGTAAGACTCCTGAATCATTTGTCTTACCGGAAACAGCAAGAAACATGCAGAGATGAAAGCCCTGGAACTTCCCGTATGCAGCGTTCAGGTTTGAACATTTCAGTGCACGGGTAATGGTCAACCGTACATTCCGGTACGTTTTACGCTGACGATCCCTTCTCTTGTCCGGAATTAGGGCAGGCACCGGTCTTGCACTAGCGTAAAACCGAGGACAGAAAAGACTTTCCGCCTCCTTTGGAAATACAAATGTAACGCGGTCTTTGGCTTCACCAAGATACGCGCTATATAATTTTAGATATAGCGAAGCCCGTAACGGAAACCAAGGACCCCCCATGCTGAACAACGATATGCCTCCGACCCTTTCCAGTATTCCGGGCAGCCCTAAACGGGCCAGCATTCCGGTGATCAAGGAAAGCATTGATACCCATCTCTGCGAATGCGACCTGGGTGAATGTCGTACGGACCTGCTGCCTCTGCTGTACGAAATGAGCAGCCTGGCCACGGAAAGCGGCGACCTGTCCCACATCCTGCGCATCCTGCTCAAACTGATGCAACGCCACATGAATGTGGTGCGGGGCATGGTGAACCTGTTTGAGCCAGAGGCAGGGCGCATCTTCATCTATGAAAGCTTTGGCCTCACGGAAGAGGAGGCTGCCCGGGGCACCTACTATCTGGGCGAAGGCATTACCGGTCGTGTGGTGGAAACGGGCCAGCCCATGGTGGTGCCCCGTATCAGCGAGGAGCCAGCCTTCCTTAACCGAACCGCTAGCCGCACCGGGCAGGACAAGAATCTGTCTTTCTTATGCGTGCCCATCATGCGGGGCAAGAAGGTCATGGGCACCATCAGCGCCGAGCGCATCTACGACAATCGGCGCCTGCTCAATCTGGACGTGGAAATCCTTTCCATCCTGGCCGCCACCACGGCCCAGGCGGTGGAACTCTACCTGCTGGAAAATGTGCAGAAGGCCGCCCTGGAAGATGAAAACCGGCGTTTGCGTCAGGCCCTGCAGGCCCGCTTCAAGCCCGGCAACATCATCGGCAACTCCAAGGCCATGCAGGAGGTTTACCGTCTCATCGAAAAGGTGACCCGTTCCAAGACTACGGTGCTGATCCTGGGAGAAAGCGGCGTGGGTAAGGAACTGGTGGCCTCGGCCGTCCATTACAACAGTCCTACTGGCAAGGGACCTTTCGTCAAATTCAACTGCGCAGCTTTGCCGGAGAGCGTGATCGAAAGCGAACTGTTTGGCCACGAACGGGGCGCCTTCACCGGGGCAAATACCTTGCGCCGGGGACGTTTCGAGGATGCGGACGGGGGCACCATCTTCCTGGACGAGGTGGGTGAGCTTTCCCTGCCCATGCAGGCCAAGTTGCTACGGGTGCTGCAGGAAAAGAGTTTCGAGCGGGTAGGGGGTAACGTGACCATCCAGGTGGATATTCGCATCCTGGCCGCCACCAATCGGGACCTGCTGGACATGGTGGAAAAGGGCACATTCCGGGAGGACCTCTATTACCGGCTCAATGTGTTTCCCGTCACTATTCCCCCCCTGCGGGACCGGGGCAACGACATCGTGGCCCTGGCCGACTATTTCGTGGGGCGTTTCGCAGCCGAGATGGGTATCGATGTGCACCGCATTTCCACGCCCGCCCTGAACATGCTCATGACCTATCACTGGCCTGGCAATGTGCGGGAACTGGAAAACGTCATTGAGCGGGCCATGCTGCTGGCGGAAGACGGGGTGATTCATGGCTACAACCTGCCACCCTCCCTGCAATCCCCAGTGGTAGCCGAGGTGTCAGCGGAAGGCAGCATGGAAGCCCGGCTCAATGCCATTGAATACGAAATGATCGTGGAAGCCCTGAAATTGCATCAGGGCAACATGACTGGAGCCGCCACCCAGTTGGGGCTGACCCGACGCATCCTGGGCCTGCGCATGGCCAAGTACAAGCTGGACCACAAGGATTTCCGCAAGTCCGCCTGATTGGTGGAGAGGCCTGGGACAGCATCACTCACACAAGCAGCAGGACCCATAAGGAGCAACATGAAAACCCGGGGAATCCAGAACGCCATCAATCGTCTTGCCGGTGCCCGCAAGTTAGGGAGCGCCACCCTCATGGACAAGGCCGAGGAGGAGGGTCGGCACATCCTGACCCAGGCCAGGGCCTGGATGGCGCGTACGCCTGCGCCCCCACCCGGGGAAAAGGACGAGCGTTACACGCCGGTGGCCCTGGCCGTGGATGAGTTGCAGGAGGCCCTGGATCAGTACCGTACCAGCGCCTCCTGAGCCCTGGATGGGGCCTGTCGCAAGGCTCTACGGAAGGCCGCAACTCACGGGAGTGGCTTGCTGCCCGGATAGGCCAGTTGCAGCAAATACCTGGCCTCGGCTTCGGAAATATCCCGGTGGTAGAAGGTCTTCACGTACTCCCGGGTCAGGGTGACCAGATCCAGGCGATACACCTCCGGATAAAGGGTTTGGGCCAGCCATAGAACGCCCAGAATCCGGTTGCTGCTGGGGGGGCGATCAAACCAGCTGTAGGGCAACCAGGGAATCTGCACCACCTGCTTGTCCTTGACGGCCTTGAGACGACGCCACAGGGGATTGTCCATGATGGCCTGGTAGGTGGTCAGTTTGTCGGCAGCCGGTGTCCAGACCAGAATCAGATCCGGTTGCCAAAGGTAGAGCTGTTCCAGTGAAACGGCGCTCATCCCCTCATCAGGCAGGTTGACCACCTGGGCCACATTGATGCCCCCCACGTAATCCAGAACCTGGGTATGGCTGGAGCCCGAAGGATTGGTGGACAGCCCGTCGGGACCCTCCGCGTAGTAAACCCGAACCCGCTTTTCCGAAGGAATGGTCTTGGCCTTGGCTGGAATCGGGTCTATGTGGGTACGAATGAAGTCCACCAATACTTGGGCCTGTTCAGGTCGCTGCAGCACATTTCCCAGAAAGGTGAAGCTGCGCTTGCTCTGAAGCAGGTCCAGGTCCACCAGCACCACCGGCGTACGCAGGCGCTCGGCCAATCGTTCCGCACGTTCTTCGGCGCCGGGGATGGCTTCCATGACCACCAGGTCCGGCGCCATTTTCAGCACCTCTTCATCAGTGAAACGGTTCCCCGCGCTGGGTGTGGTTTTGCCTTCGAAGAAGGCCGGATGCAGGTAGGGACGAGCCTGTTCGGAAAGGCGGTAGTTGCTGGCCAGCAGGTCCGGTGCCACGGCCGCCACCATGGGAATGGTGTGGCCCACGGCGTAGACCCTCTTCACCTGGTCCGGCAGTTTGACCTGCCTTCCCGCCATGTCGGTGATGAGGCGTTCAGCCCAGGCGGGTGTTCCCAGAAACAGGGTGAAAGTCAGGAGCAGGGCCTGGCAGGCCCTATTGAGTGTCAGTTTATTCATCTTCAAAACTCCATGCCCAGTTCGATGCCGTAGGTGGCCCCCACATCGGCGATGGCGCCGTTGGAGAGAGACCAGGCCGGGCCACCGGAACCAGTTTTGTGGCGGGTGTAGTAGTGCTCGTTGGTGAGGTTTTGTCCGTAGAGGGACAGGGTGACGCCGTGACTGAATTTGCGGCTGATATTGAGATTCACCGTGGTGAAATCGCCGGTGGGCAGGCAGGTGCCATTGGGGGCACTGCCAGATGCAGCCGTCCGGTAGAAATGACAGTACTCGGGCACACGCAGGATGCTCAGACTGCCGCTCCAGGGGCCATATTCCCCGTTGAGTCGGGCGGTGTAACGATTCTTGGGCGTCTCGACACTGTTGGTGCCCAGGATCACGGAATCATCCTTGAATCGGCTCCAGCCCAGTTCATAACTGAGGATGTCCGTGATGAGCTGCCCCTTCACACTGAGCTCGAAGCCCTTACGGGTCACCTGGTCGGCCGAGGTGTAAACGCTCAGGTTTTCGTAGAGTCCCGTATCCGGGTTGAGGACCTGGATGCTGGAGGCGCTTGAATCAGCCACCTTGGCATCCTTGATCCGGTAGTAAAAGGGCGTGAACGTCATGTTCAGGGCCGGATGGAGTTTGGCGTCCAGGCCCAGTTCCCAGCGGCTCAGGCGTTCATCAGGCAGGGACTGGTCATTGACGGTGGTGATGGTGTCCGGCGTGGGGGTCCGGCTCCAGGCATAACGCCCGCTGACCCGCCAGGTGGGATTGATCTGCCAGGCCGTTCCCAGGGAAAGCAGATAGGCCTTGTCGGTCCAGGTGTTGTCGGACACCTTCATGGTGCTGCCATCTGAGCCGTATTTGTCCCCACCCTTGGTGATGTGCTTCTTATCCACCCGGGCGCTGCCGTCCACGGACCAGGCTGGCGTGATCCGGAATTCATCGGTCAGATAAACGCCGTAGATTTCCTCTTCCCGGGGGGCTGGAACCGCATTCGCCAGGTATTCCGTGACAGCCTTGTATTCCAGTCGTTGGGCTCCGGCCTTGAAGGTATTTTGCGGGCCGGTGATGGTGTGGGACAGATGCAGATCGGTGGATTCATCCTCGAAACGGCGGCCCGGTACATCGGATGCCGTGGTGGTGCGATACCAGGCCGTGCCATCGGCCTTGCTGCGCCCGTAGGTCAGGGCGGTCGTCTGACTGTCATTCCAGTACCGGGCCAGATTGATGGTGAAAACCTCCATGTCCCTGGGGTCGTATTTCCAGAGTTCACTGCCCAGCTGACCTTTCTTCAGACCTGAGGTCGAGTCGTTGGAAACCCCGATGTAACGCTGGATTTCACGCTCTCCCTTGTTGACGAAGATGGAGGCCATGGCCATGAATTCCTGATCCTTCCAGCCCCCGTTCAAGGTAAAAGTGTCAGCCTTGTAGCCGTTGTTCCAGTCATCCTTGCCGGCACTTTCCGAGTGTTGGTAACCCCCGCCCAGTTGCAGGCGTCCATCGGCCCAGGCCTGTTTGAAGCCGCCGCTGGTTTTCCAGGTTTCATGGCTGCCGTAACTGGCCTTCACCTGGGCCTTGTTCCCGGCTCCGGATTTACGCAGGGTGTTGATGACCACCACCCCCTGGTTGGGCGTGCTGACCCGGGAGCCGAAGCCCATTACGGGCTGGATGCTGAGTACGGAACTGTCCCGGATGAACTGGATGGAATCGATGACTCCCACGGGAATGTCTCCCACCACACGGGTGGCCTGGTTGCCCGTGAGATAAACCCCGTCGATCAGGAAACTGACGCTACCGCCCCGATTGGTGGAGAAGTTGTTCACCCGGGACCCCTGGCGAGTCACGTTCATGCCCAGGGAAGTTTCCAGCAGATCGAAGATGTCCCGGGGGCGCAGCGCCTCGATTTCCTTCTGGGTGAAGCTCTGTTCGGCGGCCACGCTGGTGGGTAGGGCGACCCGCTCATGGGCGGGAACGGCGGAAACCGGCAAGGCGGTGCGGGCATCTTCCACCATTACCGGGGCCAGTACCTGTTCCTGAGCCAGCAGGGGGCGGCCCAGGCAGGCCAGGGATGAGGC
>QKDJ01000137.1 GCA_003252145.1 Azovibrio restrictus | reverse complement strand
ATCTTCCGAGGCCACCACCATCATGCGGCTGGCCCCCAGACGCCGGGCTACAGTGCCCAAGGGCAGCTCCGAGGCGATCCGGATGCCCAGATCAAAACCTTCTTCCACCAGATTCACCCGCCGGTCGGAAAACTCCAGGTGCACATCCACCTCCGGATAGCGCCGGGCAAAGTCCGCCACCATGGGCATCAAATGGCGGATACCGAAGCTCATCGGCACCGTAGCCCGGATCATGCCCCGGGGCGCCTGTCGCTCCCCGGCCAGGTCCCCTTCCGCCGCTGCCACCAGACCCAGGATGTCCCGGCATTTCTCCAGATAGGCCGCCCCTTCGGGCGTCAAATGCAGACGGCGGGTACTGCGAGCCAGCAGCTTGGTGCCCAGGTGTGCCTCCAGCCCCGCAATCTGGCGGGTAATCACCGAGCGGGCCAGATCCAGCCGTTCGGCCACCGCCGAAAAACTGCCCGCCTCCACCACCCGCACAAAGGTTTCCATGGCCTGAAGCCGATCCATTGTTCTTCTTTCAGCAACAACACATTGCCGATTGTCGCCTATTTCTTTGCCATTGAACGACCTAAAGTGCAGTCATCGTCATCGCCACCCCTATTCATACCCAGCCATGTCTCTGTATCCCGTACTTTTCGTCTCCCACGGCGCGCCGGACCTGCTCCTGCACTCCGGTGCCACAGGTGAGCTCTGGTCCCGACTGGGCCGGGAGCTGCCGAGACCCCGGGCCATCCTGGCGGTCTCCGCCCACTGGGGACGTCCTCAGCCGACAGTCAGCACCGTCGACCAACCGGCCACCCTGCACGACTTTTCCGGTTTCCCTGAAGCCCTTTATCAAATGAGCTACCTGGCCCCCGGTGCCCCGGAACTCGCCGCCCAGGTTCTGAATCAACTGCTGGAAGCGGGTCTACCTATCCTGCAACACGGCAGCCGGGGCCTGGACCATGGGGCCTGGGCACCCCTGAAGTTGCTCTATCCCGAGGCTGATGTCCCTGTCACCCAGCTGGCCATCCAGCCGGCAGCCGGTCCTGAGTGGCACTGGCAACTCGGTCGCGCCTTGGCCCCTCTAAGGGAGCAAGGGGTGTTGATCCTGGCCTCCGGCGCCATTACCCACAACTTCGGTTGGCTCAACTGGCAAGGCGATGCCCAGGCCTACGAACCAGCCCGGGAATTTTCCGACTGGGTGGGACAACGACTGGCCGATGGCCAGACCGATGCCCTGCTGGACTATCGCCGCCAGGCACCCCACGGTACCTGTGCCCACCCCACGGAGGAGCATTTGCACCCCCTATTTGTTGCTCTGGGGGCTGGTGGTAGCCAGCCTCCTCGACGCTACACCCCTGAATTCACCTATGGGGGCTTGGCCATGGATGCCTATGTCTGGGACAGCCCTGTCACCAAGGAGAGTCGCCATGAAGACTGAAACCCCTGTTGCAACCTACTCCCTGCCCGCCATTGGAGCGCACTGGTTGGTAGCCGTCCTGATTCTGGCCCTGCTGCCTCTGGGCTTCTATATGGAAGGCTTACCTCTCTCCCCCACCAAGCTGCAGCTTTATTCCTGGCACAAGTGGATGGGTATCACGGTCCTGGTGCTGGCAGCCCTGCGTCTGGGTTGGCGTTTGGTCCGTCGTCCGCCGCCCCCTTTGCCCGCCCCGGCCTGGCAACAACAGATCGCCGAGCTGACCCATGTGTTGCTCTATGTGCTGATGTTCGCCGTACCCCTTTCTGGCTGGCTGATGAGTTCCGCCAAGGGTTTCCCCGTGGTCTGGTTCGGCCTGCTGCCCCTGCCCGACCTGGTGGGTAAGGACGCCGCCCTCGGCGACCTGCTCAAGGAGGTCCATATGGTGCTCAACCTTGGACTGGCTGCCCTGGTGGCATTGCACCTGGCCGGCGCCCTGAAGCACCACCTGATCGACCGGGATAGCACCCTGTTCCGCATGTTGCCTTTCAAGAAGTGAGACCCGCCATGAAAAAACTTGTCCTGACCTCCCTGACAGCCCTGCTCCTCGCCCAACCGGTGCTAGCCACGGAATACACCCAGCTGGATTCCCACGCCAGCGAACTGGAGTTTCAGTATCAACAAATGGGCGTGAAGCTCAATGGTCAGTTCCGCCGCTACGAGGCCCAGCTGAAGTTCGACCCGGCCCACCCGGAACAAGCCAGCGTGCAATTCCAGGTGGACCTGTCCAGCATTGATACGGGCTCCCCGGAAGCCAACGGGGAAGTGGCCGGCAAGGACTGGTTCAACCTGGCTCAGTACGCCACGGCCCGCTTCAACTCCCGCAGCGTTAAAGCCCTGGGGGGCCAACGCTACGAAGTGACCGGCCCCCTGACCCTCAAGGGCCAGAGCCGGGACGTGAAGGCCGTGTTCAGCTTCAAGGAAAGCGCCGGCAAGGCCCAATTTGACGGCACTTTCACCCTCAAGCGTCTTGAATTTGGTATCGGCTCAGGTTCCTGGGGCGACACCAGTATCGTGGCTGACCCAGTGGAAGTTCGCTTCCATCTGGTGGCTAATCCTCGCAAACCCTGACATCAACCCCAAGCGTAAAACAAGGAGATATCCATGAAAAACCTGCGTCCTTCCCTGCTGGCCCTGGCCCTTACCGCCCTGGTGAGCAGCTCCGCCTTCGCCGCACCCGAGACCTATGTGCTCGACACCACCCACACCTATCCCCGCTTTTCCTACAGCCACTTCGGGTACTCCACCCAGCAGGGCACCTTCGGCAAGACCACCGGCAAGATCGTGCTGGACAAGGCTGCCAAGAGCGGTAGCGTGGAGGTAAACATTGACGTGACAGCCGTGAATACGGGCCTGCCCCTGTTCAATGAACATATCCAGGGAAGCGATTTCTTCGATACGGCCAACTACCCCACTGCCACCTTCAAGTCCACCAAGGTGAATTTCAAGGGTGACCAGCCCGCCAGCGTGGAAGGCCAACTGACCCTCAAGGGCGTCACCAAGCCCGTCACCCTGAACATCACCTCCTTCCAGTGCATGCCCCACCCCATGCTGAAGAAGGAAGCCTGCGGCGCCAACGCCACGGCTGTGGTCAAGCGTACGGATTTCAACATGGGCAAATACGCGCCCTACGTGGGCGATGACGTGACCCTCACCATCGCCGTGGAATCCATCAAGGAATAAGCCTTCCTTAGCCAACCCACGCGTCTGCTCTCCTCCGGGGAAGCAGGCGCGTCGTTTCATCGCCCCTCTCCATCCCCAGCTTTTTCCGCACCCTAGCTTCGAATTCCCTGAACCCTCCTGGCGTCGTATTGAGATAGGCTTATGCCTTGGCCATTTACCCGGTGCTTTCCCTGGTTTATGGTTACAAAACCAATGCGGGGAAATGCAAGCGACAAACGCGTCAAGTCGTGAAATACCCGTATTGTTGTAATGGTCATTGTTTGGCTACCCTGCGTCATCCAACCCTATTGAACTGCCATGGAACCAACAACCATCAACATCATCGGCGCCGCCCTATTTGCGATTGCCATCGTCCACACCTTCTCTTCCAAGTTCTTCAACCACTTGGCCCATACCCGGCCCGCCCACGCCGGCCTCTGGCACTTGCTGGGCGAAGTGGAAGTGGTGTTCGGTTTCTGGGCCATGGTGCTGATCCTGTTCATGGTCTTCGTGGCTGGCAAGGAAGAAGCCGTCCATTACATGGACACCCGCAACTACACGGAACCCATGTTCGTGTTTGCCATCATGGTGGTGGCGGCCAGCAAGCCCGTGCTCCAGTTCTCCTCATGGCTGATCCGCATGGTGGCCCGCTTCATCCCCCTGCCAGCCCCCGTGGCCCTGTATTTCACCATCCTCACCATGGTGCCCATCATGGGCTCCTTCATCACCGAGCCCGCCGCCATGACCCTGGCAGCGCTGATGTTGAGCGACAAGTTTTATTCAAAGAAACTCTCCAATCCCCTCATGTACGGCACTTTGGGGGTGCTGTTCGTGAATGTTTCCATCGGTGGCACCCTGACCAGCTTCGCCGCACCTCCGGTGTTGATGGTGGCTACCACATGGAACTGGGATAGCTGGTACATGCTGGCCCATTTCGGCTGGAAGGCTGCCATTGCCGTCATCATCAATGCCGGTATGACCACCCTCATCTTCCAGAAGGAACTGCGTCGCATCGCCATGGAACGCACGACCCAGAAGGCCGAGGTTCCCCTGCTGATGGTGTTCATCCACCTGTTCCTGCTATTCCTGATCGTGGCCTTTGCCCACCACCCTCCGGTTTTCCTGGGCGTATTCCTGCTCTTCATGGGCCTGGCAAGTGCCTACCCCCGCTTCCAGGAACGTCTGATCCTGCGTGAAGGCCTGCTGGTGGCCTTCTTCCTGGCCGGTCTGGTGGTTCTGGGGGGCCAGCAGGCCTGGTGGCTGCAACCGGTGTTGGTGAAAATGGACGCCACTACCGTCTACTTCGGCGCCACGGCCCTGACGGCCATCACGGACAACGCAGCCCTTACCTACCTGGGTTCCCTGGTGGAAGGCTTGTCGGATGAATTCAAGTACGCCCTGGTGGCCGGTGCTGTGACCGGTGGCGGCCTCACCGTGATTGCCAATGCCCCCAACCCGGCGGGTATGTCCATATTGCGGCGTAATTTCGAGGATGAATCCATCAATCCGCTGGGCCTGTTCATCTCGGCCCTGCCCCCCACCATCGTAGCCATCCTGGCTTTCCAACTCTTCTAAATCCGCATCCAGGCTCGCCGGATTGTCGTTTTTGCGACAGTTGCCGGCGAGCTTATTTTTTTGGCATTCGCCTAATGTCACAAACAAAACAAAACCCTTAAATTTCGCCAGAAATTGGCCGTGAAAAACCGGGAACACTATTTGCGATAGGCCGGGCAAGCGACTTCGCTTTTTTCACGAGCCATCATGACCCATACCTCCATTCAGTTACTCGGTGCCGGCCTGTTCTCCCTGGCCATCCTGCACACTTTTTCCACCAAGTTTTTCGAGCACCTGGCCCATACCCAACCGGCCCACGCCGGGGTCTGGCATCTGCTGGGCGAAGTGGAAGCCGTCTTCGGTTTCTGGTCCATCGTGCTGATCCTGTTCATGGGCTTCACCCTGAGCCGGGACACGGCCATCACCTACCTGGACACCCGTAATTTCACCGAACCCCTGTTCGTGTTTGCCATCATGGTGGTGGCCGCCAGCAAGCCCATCCTGCAGCTCTCCTCGGCCACTGTGGCCCGGGTGGCCCGCACGGCACCTCTGCCCTTGCCCCTGGCCTTCTACTTCACTACCCTGACCCTGGTGCCCCTGCTGGGCTCTTTCATCACCGAACCGGCTGCCATGACCCTGGCCGCCCTGATGTTGCGGGATCAGTTCTACAGCAAGGGCCTGTCTTCCCGGCTCATGTATGTGACCATCGGCACCCTGTTCGTGAACGTCTCCATCGGCGGCACCCTGACCAACTTCGCCGCGCCGCCCATCCTCATGGTGGCCTCCACCTGGAACTGGGACAGCACCTACATGCTCACCCATTTCGGTTGGAAATCTGCCTTGGCCGTAGCCTTCAATGCCGGTGTGGCCACCTTCCTGTTCCGTCGGGAGCTGGCCGGCATCGCCGCTGACAAGAATGGCCCCAGCAGTGAAGTCCCCTTGCCCATGCTGCTGGTGCATGTGGTGCTGCTGGCCCTGATCGTGGCCTTCTCCCATCACGCACCGGTGTTCCTGGGCGTATTCCTGCTCTTCCTGGGTCTGGCCACCGCCTATCCTCAGTTCCAGAACCGCTTGATCCTGCGGGAAGGCCTGATGGTAGCCTTCTTCCTGGCCGGCCTGGTGGTCCTGGGCGGACAACAATCCTGGTGGTTGCAACCCCTGCTGACCCAGATGGGCGCCACCTCTGTCTATTTCGGTGCCACGGCCCTGACCGCCATCACCGACAATGCGGCCCTCACCTACCTGGGCTCTCTGGTAGAAGGCCTGACCGATGAATTCAAGTACGCCCTGGTGGCCGGAGCCGTCACCGGCGGTGGGCTGACCGTGATTGCCAACGCGCCCAATCCGGCCGGCATGGCCATCCTGCGGGAAAGCTTCGACGAGGGTTCCGTGAATCCTCTGAAGCTCTTCCTGGCGGCCCTGCCCCCCACCTGCGTAGCCATCCTGGCCTTCCAGTTCCTCTGAGCAGAATCTACGCTCCACAAAAAACCCGCCAACAGGCGGGTTTTTTATTAAGGGTTTGAGCGCTCAGCTGTTTTCCCACAGATCCGGATTGACCCCGGCGCCCCCGGGCACCTGCAAACCCAGATGCCGGTAGATGGCCGGGGTGGCCATACGACCCCGCAAGGTACGTTGCAGATAGCCCTGCTGAATCAAATAGGGTTCCAGCACATCCTCGATGGTGTCCCGGGATTCGCCGATAGCAGCCGCCAGGTTATCCACCCCCACGGGCCCGCCACCGAACTTGTCGATCACGGCGGAGAGCAGTTTTCTGTCCATCAGATCCAGGCCCACCGGGTCCACATCCAGCATGGCCAGAGCCGCATCCGCCACGGTCTTGGTGATATCCCCGTTGGACTTCACTTCTGCGTAATCCCGCACCCGGCGTAAAAGCCGGTTAGCGATCCGGGGCGTCCCCCGGGAACGCCGGGCGATTTCCAGGGCGCCATCCCCATCCATGGGGGCGCCCAGCAAATGGGCGGAACGGCTGACAATCTGCTGCAATTCCGCCGGGGAATAGAACTCCAGGCGGGCCACGATACCGAACCGGTCCCGCAGGGGATTGGTGAGCATACCGGCGCGGGTGGTGGCCCCCACCAGGGTGAAGGGGGGCAGGTCCAGCTTCACCGAGCGGGCCGCCGGACCTTCGCCGATCATGATGTCGATCTGGTAATCCTCCATGGCCGGGTAGAGGATTTCCTCCACCACCGGGCTCAGACGGTGGATTTCGTCGATGAAGAGGATGTCGTGGGGCTCCAGATTGGTGAGCAGGGCCGCCAGATCGCCAGCCCGTTCCAGCACCGGACCGGAGGTCTGACGCAGATTCACCCCCATTTCCTGGGCCAGGATGTGGGCCAGGGTGGTCTTGCCCAGGCCCGGAGGGCCGAAGAGCAGCACGTGGTCCAGGGATTCCCCCCGCTTGCGGGCCGCCTGGATGAAGATTTCCAGCTGTTCGCGAATCTTGGCCTGGCCCGTGTAATCAGCCAGGCGCTTGGGGCGCAGAGCCCGCTCCAGGGCTTCTTCCTGGGCGGACTTGGACTGGGGCGCGATCAGGCGATCAGCCCCGGGTGTAGCGGAAAGGTCGTCGGTTTCGATCATGGATTCAGAAAGTGGATTCCATGTCCGGCTGGTGCATCCAGCGCAGGAACAGGACATGGGCCAGGGCCAGCAGGGTGGGACCCAGGAAGATGCCGATAAAGCCGAAGGCCAGGATACCCCCGAACACGCCCAGGGCGATGAGCAGGATGGGCAGGCTGGCACTGCGGGAAATCAGGATGGGTTTGACGAAGTTATCCACGCTGCTGATCACCAGCAGGCCGTAGATCACCATGAAAATGGCCCAACCCATCTCCCCCTGATCGTAAAGCCAGAAGGCGGCGCCACCCCAGAGGAGCGGTGGCCCCACGGGAATCATGGACAGGAAGAAGGTGGCCATGGCCAGAAGCAGAGCACCGGGCACCCCGGCAATCAGAAAACCGATAAAGGCCACCAGGGCCTGAGCCAGAGCCGTACCCACGATACCGATCATCACTCCAGTCACTGTGGCCCGGGACAATTGCACCATTTCGTCCCCCAGCTTGCCTCCCAGGCGATGGGCGGCACTACTCAGCATGCCCGCCAGCGTACGGCCATCCCGATACAGGAAAAAGCCGATGAAAATCACCAATACCAACTGCAGAATGCCATTACCCACCAGACCGATACTGGACAGGGCCGCCTGACGAGCGGGCTCGTAGGCCCGGCGCAGCAGGGCCATCACCTCTTCCCGGTTGCCCACCAGTTCATGCCAGTAATCCGCCAGTTGCTGACCCACCATGGGCAGGCCCGCCAGCCAGTCGGGCGGCTCCCCCACCCCGCCCTGCACCCAGGGCCGGGCCTTTTCCACCACCAGATGTACCGCGTCACCCAAGCCCGCTGCCAAGAGAATGGTGGGCACCACCATGCCTACCAGCAACAACAGGGTCATCAGAGATGCGGCCAGGGTATCCCGCCCCCCCAGCTTGCCATGGAGCCAGGCATAAGCAGGCCAGGTGGTGATACACACCACCGCTGCAAACAGCACGGCAGCCAGGAAGGGGTAGATGACCAGCAGGCAGCCCAGGATCAGCAGGGTTACCAGGCTGATCTGGG
>QKDJ01000062.1 GCA_003252145.1 Azovibrio restrictus | reverse complement strand
ATGAAGTCCACCGGCGAAGTCATGGGCGTGGGCCGTAATTTTGCCGAGGCTTTCGTCAAGTCCCAGCTGGCTGCGGGCGTCAAGCTGCCTTCCGGCGGCAAGGTGTTCCTCTCCGTTAAGGATGGGGATAAGGCTAAGGCCGTGGAAATCGCCCGTCAGCTGGCTAATGCCGGTTTCTCCGTGGTGGCTACCCGGGGTACGGCTTCTGCCATAGAGGCAGCGGGTATCAATGTGCTGGCGGTAAACAAGGTGACGGAAGGTCGTCCCCATATCGTGGATATGATCAAGAACAACGAGATTGCCTTGATCATCAACACGGTGGATGAGAAGCGCCAGGCCATCAATGATTCCCGCTCCATCCGGACTTCCGGTCTGCAGGCCCGTGTCACCATGTACACCACCATCTGGGGGGCTGAGGCTGCTGCTGAAGGCATTACCTCCGGTGGTGATCTGGTGGTTTACCCCATTCAGGAACTGCACGGCGAACTGAACTGAACCCCATGAACGAGACCGCCGGGGTTGCCCGTTTGGGGCGCCGGCGGTTTTCCTTTAGGTAAGAAAAGATATGAGCAAAGTACCATTGACCGTTTTCGGCGCAGAAAAACTGCGTGAGGAACTCCATCGCCTTAAAACTGTGGAGCGCCCCAATGTGGTTGCCGCCATTGCCGAAGCCCGTTCTCATGGGGATCTCTCCGAAAACGCCGAATACGATGCAGCCAAGGAACGCCAGGGCTTCATCGAAGGCCGTATTCAGGAGGTGGAGGGCAAACTTTCCAACGCCCAGATTATTGATCCCAAGCTGCTGGATGCGGATGGTCGTTGCGTCTTCGGGGCCACTGTAGAAATGGAAGATCAGGATTCAGGCGATGTGGTGACCTACCAGATCGTGGGTGAAGACGAGGCGGACATCAAGCAAGGCAAGATTTCCGTGAGTTCCCCCATGGCCCGGGCGGTAATCGGGAAGTACGCCGGTGATGTGGCCCAGGTGCAAGCGCCGGGCGGCATGCGGGAATTTGAAATCCTCGACATACGCTACGAGTAATCCCGTGAATTTTTTGGGCCGCCTGGCTGACGCCCTTTTTCAGATCGCGCTCACCGCCTGGGTGGGTGGCTTCTGGATAATTGGCTATGTGGTGGTGCCCACCCTGTTCTACAGCCTGGATAGCCGCACCATGGCCGGCCAGATTGCCGGACGTCTGTTTGAAGTGTCCGGTTGGGTCGGTTTGGCGCTAGGGGGATTTGTTCTGTTTTTCCTGGTGTTGCAACGGGGAGTGGCTGCCCTGCGCAGTCTGTCGTTCTGGCTGGTGATGCTGATGTTGATCATCACCGCGGTGAGTCTGTTCGGCATTCAGCCCTTGATGGCCCAGATGAAGTTGGACGTTCTTCCTCTGGACATCATGGAGAGTCCCCTGCGAGAACGGTTTGCCACGTGGCATGGCATTTCCAGCAGTCTCTACCTGTTCCAGAGTCTGCTGGCCGCTGGCCTGTTGCTATTGATGGGCAAGGGAGTGCGTTAGCACCCCGTGCCGGCTTATTGATAGCTGCGCTTGGCGCGCCGAACAGGTTTGGCTGCGGGGCGGCCGGATTTTTTGGCAGGTGCGGCGTTGGCCTCATCTTCGGGCCGAGGGCGCCAGACCACCAACAGCTTGCCGATATGTTGGACCTGGGCTGCGCCCAAGGTTTCGCAAATCGTGTTGAAATAGCCTTCCCGGGCGGCGCGATCGTCACCATAGACACGAATCTTGATCAGTTCGTGGGCTTTCAAGCAGGCATCGATTTCCTTGAGAACAGACTCGGAAAGCCCCTGCTGGGCAATGGAAACCACCGGATTCAGGCCATGGGCCTGGGCCCGCAGCTGACGGCGTTGTTCGGACGTAATTTGTAGCATTGAATAACCTCTACTGAATCGGACATTTTACTGGATGGCGAGAACGAGAACCAGCAAGGCATGGATGCGCGAGCATGTTAACGATCCCTATGTGCAACTGGCCAAAAAAGAAGGCTGGCGTTCACGGGCGGCCTTCAAGCTTATGGAGATCGATGACAAGGATCATCTGATCCGTACCGGCGATGTGGTGGTGGACCTGGGGGCGGCACCTGGCGGTTGGTCCCAGGTGGCTGCTAGGCGGGTCGGTGAGAAGGGGCGTGTTTTTGCCCTGGATGTGCTGGAAATGCAGGGCATCGGTGGTGTGGAGTTCATCCAGGGGGATTTTCGCGAAGATGAGGTGTTGAATCAGTTCGAAAATCTTGTGGGTGATCGCAAGGCAGCCCTTGTAATGTCGGACATGGCCCCCAATATGTCAGGAGTGACCTTGGTGGATCGGGCCCGGGGTATGTATCTTGCGGAACTGGCCCTGGAGTTCGCCAAGGCCCATCTGAAACCCGATGGCGCTTTTCTGGTCAAGGTGTTCCAGGGAACCGATTACGACAATTTTGTCAAAGCCATGAGGGACAGCTTTGTCAGTGTGGCCACACGCAAGCCCAAAGCCTCCCGGGATCGTAGTGCGGAGCTGTATTTGCTGGGTAAGAATTTGCGTACGTGAGCTTTCCCATTAGAATCCCTAGTTCTTGGCAAGCACCTCGAGTGCCGTAAGGAGATAAAGCTTGAACAACATGTTCAAAAATTTGGCAGTCTGGCTGGTCATTGGGCTGGTGCTCATGACAGTGTTCAATCAGTTCAACACGCGTCAGGCTGCGACCAACGCCATTGATTATTCCGAGTTTATTCAGGAAGTCCGCGATGGCCGTATCTCCAAGGTGGTGATGGAGGGGCGTACCCTCAAGGCCACTACAACGGATGGCAAGCGCATTAACTCCTTTGCTCCGCCTGATCTGTGGCTGGTTTCCGACCTACTCAAATATGGCGTGAAGATTGAGGCCAAGGCTGAAGAAGAGCCTTCCATGCTCATGAGCATCTTCGTCAGCTGGTTCCCCATGCTGCTCTTGATTGGTGTCTGGGTCTTCTTCATGCGCCAGATGCAGGGCGGTGGTCGTGGTGGCGCTTTCTCTTTCGGCAAGTCTCGGGCCAAGATGATGGACGAGAACCAGAACACCGTTACCTTTGCCGATGTGGCCGGTTGTGATGAGGCCAAGGAAGAGGTTCAGGAATTGGTGGACTTCCTGAAAGACCCCACCAAGTTCCAGAAGCTGGGTGGCCGCATTCCCAAGGGTGTGCTGATGGTCGGTAACCCGGGTACGGGTAAAACCCTGCTGGCCAAGGCCATTGCCGGGGAAGCTCGGGTGCCTTTCTTCAGTATTTCCGGTTCCGATTTCGTGGAAATGTTCGTGGGTGTGGGCGCAGCCCGGGTTCGCGACATGTTCGAAACAGCCAAGAAGCAGGCTCCCTGCATCATCTTCATCGACGAAATCGATGCCGTGGGTCGTCACCGGGGTGCCGGTCTGGGCGGCGGCAACGACGAGCGTGAGCAGACCCTGAACCAGTTGCTGGTGGAAATGGATGGCTTTGAAGGGCACACGGGCATCATCGTGATTGCCGCTACCAACCGTCCTGACATTCTGGATCCGGCCTTGCTGCGTCCCGGTCGCTTTGACCGTCAGGTGGTGGTTTCCCTGCCCGACATCCGCGGTCGCGAACAGATTCTGTTGGTGCACATGCGCAAGATTCCCATGGCTGGCGATGTGAAGGCAGACATCATTGCCCGGGGTACTCCTGGCTTTTCCGGTGCTGACTTGGCCAACCTGGTGAACGAGGCTGCCTTGTTTGCTGCCCGAGGTAACAAGCGCCTGGTGGACATGGAAGACTTCGAGAAGGCCAAGGACAAGATCATGATGGGGGCCGAGCGCCGTTCCATGGTCATGACCGAGGAAGAAAAGCTCAATACGGCTTATCACGAGTCGGGCCATGCTGTGGTGGCCAAGCTGGTGCCCAAGTCTGATCCGGTGCACAAGGTCACCATCATTCCTCGGGGCCGGGCTTTGGGCCTGACCATGCAATTGCCGGAGCAGGATCGTTACGCCTACGACCGCCAATATCTGATGAGCCGCATTGCCGTGCTGTTCGGTGGCCGTATCGCCGAAGAGCTGTTCATGGACCAGATGACCACCGGCGCTTCCAACGACTTTGAACGGGCTACTTCCATGGCTCGGGATATGGTGACCCGTTACGGCATGTCCGATTTGGGCGTGATGGTTTACGGGGAAAACGACGGTGAGGTTTTCCTGGGCCGCTCCGTCACTCAGCACAAGAATGTGTCCGAAGCCACCATGCAGAAGGTGGATGCCGAAATTGGCCGCATCCTGGATCAGCAGTACGCCTTGGCGCGTCAGCTGCTGGAGGATAATCGGGACAAGGTGGAAGCCATGACCAAGGCTCTGCTGGAATGGGAAACCATTGATGCGGATCAGATTGACGACATCATGGAAGGCAAGCCTCCTCGTTCTCCCAAGCCTAATCAGGGATTGTCACGCCCATCCGGTAACAATGACACGCCGGATGCCGCTCCCAGCGCTCCAGCTACGGCCTGATTCTTCTTTGCCATTCAAACGCCGGAAGCATTTGCTTCCGGCGTTTTACGTTGTCCATCCATGAATAAGCTTCGCTGCGGTAAATATCAACTCCCATTGGACCGGCCTCTGGTCATGGGGATCGTCAATCTCACACCTGACTCCTTTTCCGGTGATGGTCTGGCTGGCCATGTGGCTGCCGCCCTGGAACATGCCCACAGTCAATGGGAAGCAGGGGCTGACATCCTTGATCTTGGCGCTGAATCCACTCGGCCAGGGGCCATCCCGGCTTCACTTCAAGAGGAGCTTGATCGTCTGCTTCCGGTGCTGGAGGGTATGAAGGACTGGGGGGTGCCGGTTTCCATTGACACCTATAAACCCCAGGTCATGGCAGCAGCACTGGCTGCAGGTGCCAGTATGATCAACGACATCAATGGTCTGCGTAGTCCGGGGGCACTGGAAGCGGTGAAGGACAGCAACTGCGGCATCTGTCTGATGCATATGCAGGGTGAGCCTCTGAACATGCAACAATCACCCTCCTATGAGAATGTCACGGAGGAAGTGTCTGCCTTTTTGGCAGAACGTTTAAAGACTTGCTTGGATGCCGGGATAAATCGGGAACGGCTGGTGCTGGATCCTGGATTCGGATTTGGCAAAAGCCTTGAGCACAATCTGAAGTTATTTGCCCGTCTGCAGGAGTTGGCTTTGGATGGCCTGCCTCTGCTGGTGGGGGTTTCCCGCAAGACCATGTTGGGAGCCATTACTGGAAAACCTGTAGAACAACGCATGACAGCCAGTGTCGTGGCGGCGGTCTTGGCAGCCCAGCATGGGGCAGCCATCCTTCGTGTACACGACGTGACGGCCACCCGGGATGGGTTGGCGGTCTGGTCGGCAATTGAAAAGGAATGCAAGCATGAGTCGTAAATATTTCGGAACCGATGGTGTACGCGGGCGTGTGGGGGAGTTTCCCATTACACCGGAATTCGCCATGAAGCTGGGTTATGCGGCGGGGCGTGTACTGGTGGGCCAGGATGGCTTGCCGCAGGGCGAGCGCCCGGCTGTGCTGATTGGCAAGGACACCCGGGTTTCCGGTTATTTGCTCGAAGCGGCTTTGGAGGCGGGTTTTTCTGCGGCGGGCGTGGATGTCTGTCTGGTGGGGCCATTGCCCACACCGGGGGTGGCCTATCTGACCCGGGCCCTGCGTCTGCAGGCTGGGGTAGTGATTTCCGCCTCCCATAATCCCTACGACGATAACGGGATCAAGTTCTTCTCCGCCTCCGGGACCAAGCTGCCGGATGAGGTGGAGCATGCCATCGAGGCCGGCATCGATGAGCCCATGGGCTGTGTGCCCTCCGACCAGTTGGGGCGGGCCCGGCGGATCGACGATGCCCAGGGGCGTTACATCGAGTTTTGCAAGAGCTCCTTCCCTAATGACCTGAATCTGCGCGGTTTGAAACTGGTGGTGGATTGCGCCCACGGGGCCGCCTACCACGTGGCGCCAGATGTTTTCCATGAGCTGGGGGCGGAAGTCCATGTAATTGGTGCCGAGCCCAATGGCCTCAACATCAATGCCGGGGTGGGGGCAACAGCGCCTACGGCCCTGCGTGAGGCGGTGGTGGCTCACAAGGCAGACTTGGGTATTGCCCTGGATGGGGATGGGGATCGCCTGATCATGGTGGGCCCTGGGGGCGAGCTTTACGATGGAGATCAACTTCTGCACACCATGGTGCTGGCCCGTCTGGCCCAGGGGCAACCGGTTGCAGGGGTGGTCGGGACCCTGATGACCAACCTGGCGTTGGAGCATGCCCTAAAGGCCAAGGACATTCCTTTTGAGCGGGCTGCGGTAGGGGACCGCTATGTGGTGGAAAAGCTGATCCAGAATGGCTGGTTACTGGGTGGAGAAAACTCTGGCCACCTGCTGTCCTTGGACAAGCATTCCACTGGAGACGGCATCATCGCAGCCCTACAGGTGCTGGCAGCAGTGCGTCTGAGCGATATTGCACCCGATACCTTGCTGGGTAGTCTGACGCTTTACCCGCAAATCCTGATCAATGTGCCGGCACCCCGTGGCTACAAGTGGCAGGCTTCAGAGGCCATCTGTGCTGCGGTAAAGAATACGGAAAAGAATATGCAGGGGCAGGGAAGGGTGCTGCTGCGTGCTTCCGGCACCGAACCCGTGTTGCGGGTCATGGTGGAGGGGCAGGATCATGGCGTGGTACAGGCTGCTGCCCAGGCTCTGGCCGACGTGGTGAAGCAGGCCATTGTGTAAAACTGCGTGAGGTAACTGGTTTGTAACATAGGCGTAACACGTCAACCCTAGACTTTCGTCTGGCTGCTGCGTTGCAGCGACCCATTTTATCCAGTCGAGGAGATTGACAATGCAACTGAACCGCCTGTTTGCCGCCCTGAGTGTGGCTTTTGTTGGTATGGCCGCTGCTGGTGTGGCTTCCGCTCAGACTTACGTGAAGATTGATGGTTCTTCCACTGTCTTCCCCATTACCGAGGCTGTGGCTGAAGACTTCCAGAAGATGAAGAAGGGCGCTGTGCGCGTTACCGTAGGTATCTCCGGTACGGGCGGCGGCTTCAAGAAGTTCTGCCGTGGCGAAACCGATATTTCCGATGCTTCCCGTCCTATCGCCAAGAAGGAAATGGATGCTTGTAAGGAAGCTGGTATCGAGTACATCGAACTGCCCGTGGCTTACGATGCACTGACCGTGGTGATCAACCCCAAGAATGACTTCATCAAGCAGCTCACCGTGGAAGAGCTGAAGACCATGTGGGAACCCGCAGCTCAAGGCAAGGTCACGAGCTGGAAGCAAATCAACCCCGCCTTCCCCGACAAGCCCCTGAAGCTGTTTGGCCCCGGTGCTGATTCCGGTACTTTTGACTACTTCACCGAAGCTGTGACTGGCAAGTCCAAGTCCAGCCGCGGCGACTTCACCGCTTCCGAAGACGACAATGTGCTGGTGCAAGGGGTTTCCCGTGATGCCAACGCCCTGGGCTTCTTTGGCTTCGCTTATTACGAAGAAAACCAGAACAAGCTGAAGGCTGTGCCCATCGTTAACCAAAAGGGTCAGGCTGTCCTGCCCTCCAACGATAACGTGATCAACGGCTCCTACAGCCCCCTGGCTCGTCCCATCTTCATCTACGTGAATGCCAAGGCTGTCGAACGTCCTGAAGTCAAGGAATTCGTCGAGTACTACATGGCCAACGGCGCCAAGCTGTCCAAGGAAGTGAAGTACGTGCCCCTGCCTGCCAAGGCCTATAGCCATGGTCTGGAAGAGTTCCGTGCCATGAAGAAGGGCACCAAGTTTGGTGGCGAAAACAAGGTGGGTCTGACCATCGACGAACTGATGAAGCTTGAAGCTAAGTAAGTTTTGCTTGATGCCGCTCCAGGGAGTCCTGGAGCGGTTTTCCGCATATGGCTGTACTGACGGAAAATAATAATGAACTCTATTGCAATTGATTCCCGGGAGGCGGTCGCAATGTCTGTGCCTAGTGATCGGCTTAAAAAAGATCGCTCTCGCCATTTGAAGGAACGGGTGATTGAAACCATCCTTTTCCTGGCAGCCTTTGTTTCCGTATTTACCACCCTGGCGATTGTCTACATTCTGGTTAGTGAGTCGGTAATCTTTTTCCGCCATGTGCCTCTGAGTGATTTTCTATTCGATACTCAGTGGACACCGCTATTTGATGATGCCCATTACGGCATCATGGTGCTTCTCTCCGGTACGATCACCAGCTCCCTGGTGGCCCTCTCGGTGGCCATTCCTCTGGGGACCGTGATTGCCATTTATTTGTCCGAGTTCGCCTCCTTCCGGGTGCGCGAAATCGCGAAGCCTTTTCTCGAGCTTCTGGGTGGCGTGCCGACCATTATTTATGGCTAC
>QKDJ01000050.1 GCA_003252145.1 Azovibrio restrictus | reverse complement strand
GGAGTCCCGCCCATGAGCCTGTTCGACTGGCTACTGCCTGGCAGCACCTCTCTGGACCCGGAAATTGAACAGGGTGCCGAGCGGCTCATCCAGACCGTGGATCCCCGCCTGAAGGCGGTCTCCCGCGCCATTCCCCACCTGGCCCCCGCCATTGGCACCGCCCTGGACTTCTGTCGGCGAACGGTCAGCCAGGTACCGGGACCCATGGATGCGGCGCCGGGCGCCTGGCAAAAATCCCCTGAACTGCATGCTTTGTTCGCCCGGGCGGACGAACTGCAATTGGTCTTCAGCCGCCAGGCCAGCATGCAGGACTATGCCCAATCCCACCCCGGCACACCGGTCATCCACGCCATGCTGGGCGCCGTACTTCAGGAAAGGCGGGGTTTTGGTGTCACCTTGAGCCAGGGCACACTCCAGCACGATGCGGCTGTCACCACGCTCAATTTCCAGCGCCATCAGTTGTACATGCCCAGCACCGACCAGGAAAGCCTGGATCAGGCTCTGATCTGGGCCCTGTTCGACCAGTTAGGCCTGGAGTTGCGCCAGCAACTGGAGGCCATGCGTTGCGCACCCACCTGGCCCATGTGGAATACCAGGGGCTGGGACGACTTTTCTGCGGGACCGGAGAAGAAGACAGCACCCGGGAATCCTGCAGTGATCTGGCCGACCGGCTGAACGCGGAGCTGGAAGCCCGCACCCAGGCCCTGGAAAGCTCCCGCCAGCAACTGCGCACCCTGGATGACACCCTGGACTGGATCATCGCCACCCTGTCCCGTCCGGAGCTGCTGATTCCCGTCAAACCCCTGCATTACCGCATTGACGGGGTCAATCAGGTGGTATTGCCCAACCAGCCGGGCCAGGACCTGAATTTCTGCCATTTCAGTTTTTCCGCCCCCCATCCCCGGCAGGGGGTTCTCATGCGGATTACCTATCCGGTTGCCGATCTGCTCCCCCGCCAGACCATCACCCAGAACATGGAATTGGGCCTGGGCTAACAGAACCACGAGGAATCTACCGGGCAAAACGGTTTCCAGCGCCCGAATGGCATGCGTTGTGGTACCCTTCCCAGCCTTGATTTCCTCACCCTTTTTGCAGCGATGAACACCTCTGCCGCTCCCGAGGCCACTCCGGCCACCCCCAGTCTCAGCCCCCGCGCCCTGCTCAAGTCCCTGCAATCGGAATTTCCCGTCTTCCGGGACTGCCAACCCCTGGCCATCGGGGTGGACAAGGCCCTGCTGGCGAAGAAGCCGGAACTGGAAAAGAAGGTGTTGCGCATTGCCCTGAGTCTGCACACCCATGGCACCCGCTATCTGCGCAACATGGAAAAGGCCACCCATCGCTTCGACCTGGATGGCAACCAAGCAGACCCCGTGACCGACGAGCATCGTCAGCACGCGGCGGAAACCCTCAAGGAACGCCTCAAGCAACAGGCTGAAGCCCATCGGGCGCGCAAGAAGGAAGAGCGGGAAGCCGAAGCCCAGAAAATGCGGGCGGAAAAACTGCAGCAACTGGCGGACAAGTTCAAGCGTCCCTGAAATCGGTGGAAACACCGCTACCCCGTTGCCGCTTCTGCCTCCATTACGCCATCACCCATCAGGCGGACTTCCCCTATGCCTGCCGGGCCATGGGCTTTAAAAGCCGACGCCCGCCGGAACTGGATGTACTGGAAAACTCCGGCCAGCCTTGCCTGCGCTTCGAGCCTCGCCCCGGGGCCAACGGCAACAAACCCTCCTAGAACAACGACTTACTCTCCCTGCGCCACACTGGGATACAGGGTGGAAAGGGCAATGGAAAGCCCATTGGGCTGAACCATGCGAACATGCTCCCGATGCAGTTCCCGGGGATGTCGCAACCCGCAGGAATGGGCAATCATGGCGATTTCCTTGTTCATGTTGCGGGCGTAATGGGCCACCCGCTCCGCCTTATCCTCCACCACCAGGCCTCGCTGCAGCCGCTCGTTATGGGTGGCAATACCCGTGGGGCAGGTGTTGGTATGGCACCGCAGGGCCTGGATGCAGCCCAGGGAGAACATGAAGCCCCGGGCCGTATTCACAAAGTCCGCCCCGCAGGCCAGGGCCCAGGCAGCCTTGGCCGGAGTCACCAGCTTGCCCGCAGCCACCAGCCGCATGCGCTCCCGCAAGCCGGTTTCCACCAGGACATCCACCACCCGGGGCAGGCCCTCCATGATGGAGAGGGACATATGATCCGCCAGGGCTTGAGGCGCCGCACCTGAACCCCCTTCGCCCCCGTCGATCACCAGGAAGTCCGGTGCTGAATGCAGGCCACGGCGATGAATGGCTTCGGCCATTTCATGCATGAAGGTCCAGCCCCCAATGGCGGTCTTGATGCCCACGGGCTTGCCCGTCAGCTCCCGTACCCACTCCACCTTGTCCAGCAGGTGCTCCACGCTGGCGATGTCCCGGTGGCGATTAGGGGAGAGGGAATCCTGGCCTACGGGAATGCCCCGGATCATGGCGATTTCCGGGGTCACTTTGCCCGCAGGCAACACCCCGCCCTTACCCGGCTTGGCCCCCTGGGACAGCTTGATCTCAAAGGCCCGCACGGTTTCGTGGGCGGCCATTTCCTTGAGCTTGCCCCCATCCAGATCGCCAGATGCATTACGCACCCCGTACTTGGCCGTGCCAATCTGGAAAATGATGTCGCAGCCCCCTTCCAGATGGTAGGGAGACAGACCGCCCTCCCCCGTATCCATCCAGCAGCCCGCCATGGCAGCCCCCCGGGACAAGGCCTGAACGGCTGGACGGG
>QKDJ01000101.1 GCA_003252145.1 Azovibrio restrictus | reverse complement strand
CATGGGTGAAGGCCTCGATTTCCTCCCGGGGCAATACATGATTGACGATGCCCTGGCGCTCCAGTCGTCCGGCGGCAATGGGGCGGCCAGTGAAGAGCATTTCCTTGGCGATCTGGGGCGTGGCCGCATTCATGAAGGTGAGCAGGCCCGAGGCGTTGTAGGGCACGCCCAGCTTGGCGGGAGTGGCGGCAAAGGTGGCATCGGGGGTGGCGATGATCATGTCGCAGGCAAAGACCAGTTCGCAGGCACCCCCCCAGACGCTGCCCTCAATCAGGGCAATGACCGGCACCGGGAAACATTCGATGTCCCGGATGATCTTACGTAAGGGGTCCCGCCAACCCAGGGGGTCGTGGCCACCCATGGGCAGCTCATCCACGTTGTGGCCGGCGGACCACACCTTGGCGCCCGGGTAGGCCCGCAGGACCAGCACCCGGATACCCTCCCGTTCCAGTTCCATCATGCCCTGGGCCATCTCGTTGATCAGGGATTCGGACAGGGTGTTGCGCTTGATGCTGTAGTTGAGGGTGAGGGTGCCGATGCCTTCGGCGGAGTGCGTTTCAATGAGGGCCATGGCAGGAGTGATGTGAATGGAATGGGGCGAGTTCCGCAGGGTACATGAATGGAACCGGAGGCGGGTGACAATGGGGTCACTGATTCATTACACTCAGCAAGATAAGCTCACCTCGCTGGAGGTGGGCAATACCTAATGGAGAGAACAATCATGGCAGTAACTCTGGAGGCAGTACAAGCCGCGCTGGCCGGTATCACCGATCCCAACACCGGCAAGGACTACCTGAGCAGCAAGTCGGCCCGCAACATCAAGGTGGATGGGGGCAAGGTCAGCCTGGATGTGGAACTGGGCTATCCGGCCAACAGTCAGTTGGAAATCGTCCGTGCCCAGGTGAGCGAGGCCGTCAAGGCCGTTCCCGGTGTGGAACAGGTAGCGGTTCAAGTGCAGGTGAAGATCGTGGCCCATACGGTGCAGCGGGGCGTGAAGTTGCTGCCCGGGGTGAAGAACATCATCGCCGTGGCGTCCGGCAAGGGCGGTGTGGGTAAATCCACCACGGCAGCCAATCTGGCCTTGGCCCTGGCCGCCGAAGGGGCCAAGGTCGGTATTTTGGATGCGGACATCTACGGCCCCAGCCAGCACCAGATGCTGGGCCTCCTGGGCCAGCAACCCGTATCCCTGGACAACAAGAGCATGGAGCCCCTGGAGGCCTACGGGGTTCAGGTCATGTCCATTGGTTTCATGGTGGATGCAGATACCCCCATGGTCTGGCGCGGCCCCATGGTGGTTCAGGCCCTGGATCAGTTGCTGACGGAAACCAACTGGAAGGACCTGGATTACCTGGTGGTGGACATGCCTCCCGGTACCGGTGACGTGCAGTTGTCCATGTCCCAGAAGGTGCCGGTGACCGGCGCTGTGATCGTCACCACGCCCCAGGACATCGCTCTGATCGATGCCCGCAAGGGCCTGAAGATGTTCGAGAAGGTGGGTATTCCCATCCTGGGCATCGTCGAGAACATGAGCATCCACATCTGCTCCAACTGCGGTCATGTGGAACACATTTTTGGCCAGGGCGGCGCGGAACAGATGTGCAAGGACTACGGCAGCGACCTGCTGGGTAGCCTGCCCCTGAATCTGCAGATCCGGGAACTGGCGGACAGCGGCAAGCCCACCGTGGTGGGGGCGCCCGAGTCCCAGGCGGCGGACATCTACAAGGCCATTGCCCGCCGGGTGGCAGTCAAGGTGGCGGAGCGGGCCAAGGACATGAGTTCCAAGTTCCCCAATATCGTGATCCAGAACACCTGATTTTTTTACACATTACAGGGAATAAAGGCGGGTAAAATCCCGCCTTTGTTTTTTTGTGGCAGGACGCCTTCATCATGGCCATCAAGTCAGACAAGTGGATACGCCGCATGGCGGAAGAGCACGGCATGATCGAGCCCTTCGAGCCCGGCCTTGTGCGTGAGGCCAATGGCCAGAAGATCGTCTCCTACGGCACCTCCAGCTACGGCTACGACATCCGCTGCGCCCGGGAATTCAAGGTGTTCACCAACATCAATTCCACCGTGGTGGACCCCAAACAGTTCGACGAGAAGAACTATGTGGATATCGAGGGCGACTATTGCATCATCCCGCCCAATTCCTTCGCCCTGGCCCGCACGGTGGAGTATTTCCGCATTCCCCGCAGCGTCCTGACTGTCTGCCTTGGCAAGAGTACCTATGCCCGCTGCGGCATTATCGTCAATGTGACCCCCTTCGAACCCGAATGGGAAGGCTACGTGACCCTGGAATTCTCCAACACCACCCCCCTGCCGGCCAAAATCTACGCGGGTGAGGGTTGTGCCCAGGTGCTGTTCTTCGAGTCCGACGAGATCTGCGAGACCTCCTACAAGGACCGGGGCGGCAAATACCAGGGCCAGGTGGGCGTTACTCTGCCCAAGATCTAAGCCTTTCATTTTCCTTTCATCTGACGGAACGACAATCGATGGCTTCATCGGCTTGGACGTTCCGTCATGCATTTCAACCACTCCCGACCGCTTTCTGAGGGTTCTGCCATGCGCTTCCATTTTCCTGTCATCATCATCGACGAAGACTTCCGTTCCGAGAATGCCTCGGGGCTGGGCATTCGGGCCTTGGCCGAGGCCATCGAGAAAGAGGGCATGGAGGTGTTGGGGGTGACCAGTTACGGGGACCTTTCCTCCTTCGCCCAGCAGCAAAGCCGGGGCTCCGCCTTCGTGCTCTCCATCGACGATGAGGAACTGGTGCTGGAGCCCGAGGAGACCATCGCCGAACTGCGGGCCTTCGTGGAAGAAATTCGCCATCGCAATACGGACATCCCCATCTTCCTGCACGGGGAGACCCGTACCTCCCGGCACATTCCCAATGACGTGCTGCGGGAACTGCACGGCTTCATCCACATGTATGAAGACACGCCGGAATTCATCGCCCGCTACGTGGTGCGGGAGGCCCGGACCTATGTGGAATCCTTGCCGCCCCCCTTCTTCCGGGCCCTGACCCACTATGCGGCCGACGGCTCCTATTCCTGGCACTGTCCCGGTCACTCGGGCGGCGTGGCCTTCCTGAAGTCACCGGTGGGCCAGATGTTCCACCAGTTCTTCGGCGAGAACATGCTGCGTGCCGACGTCTGCAACGCCGTGGAAGAATTGGGCCAATTGCTGGACCACACGGGGCCTGTGGCCGCTTCCGAACGTAATGCAGCGCGCATCTTCAATGCGGATCACCTGTATTTCGTCACCAACGGCACTTCCACTTCCAACAAGATCGTCTGGCACTCCACCGTGGCGCCGGGGGACATCGTGCTGGTGGACCGCAACTGCCACAAGTCCATCCTGCATGCCATCATGATGACCGGGGCGATTCCCGTCTTCCTCATGCCTACCCGCAACAACTACGGCATCATTGGCCCCATTCCCAAGTCCGAATTCGCCTGGGAAAACATTCAGAAGAAGATTGCCGCCCACCCCTTTGCCAAGGATGCCAAGGGCAAGCCCCGGGTGCTGACCATCACCCAGTCCACCTACGATGGGGTGCTCTACAACGTGGAGGCCATCAAGGAAGAGCTGGACGGCAAGATCGATACCCTGCACTTTGACGAAGCCTGGCTGCCCCACGCGGCCTTCCACGACTTCTACGGGGACTACCACGCCATCGGCGCCGAGCGGGCACGTTGCCAGGAATCCATGGTGTTCGCCACCCAGTCTACCCACAAGTTGCTGGCCGGTCTGTCCCAGGCCTCGCAAATCCTGGTGCAGGATGCGGAGAACAACAAGCTGGACCGGGATGTGTTCAACGAAGCCTACCTGATGCACACCTCCACCTCGCCCCAGTACTCCATCATCGCTTCCTGCGATGTGGCGGCGGCCATGATGGAAGAGCCGGGCGGCAAGGCCCTGGTGGAAGAGTCCATCATGGAAGCCCTGGATTTCCGCCGCGCCATGCGCAAGGTGGAGCAGGAGTGGGGCGCCGGTTGGTGGTTCAAGGTCTGGGGCCCGGACGACCTGTCCGAAGAAGGCATCGAGGAGCGGGATGCCTGGATGTTGAAGCCCGGCGAGCGCTGGCACGGCTTCGGCAACCTGGCCGAAGGCTTCAATATGCTGGACCCCATCAAGGCCACCATCATCACCCCGGGCCTGGATGTGTCCGGCGAGTTTGCCGAGCGGGGCATTCCCGCGGCCATCGTTACCAAATACCTGGCCGAGCACGGGGTGATCGTGGAGAAGTGTGGCCTCTACAGCTTCTTCATCATGTTCACCATCGGCATCACCAAGGGCCGCTGGAACACCCTGGTGACCGCCCTGCAGCAATTCAAGGACGATTACGACCGGAACCAGCCCCTGTGGAAGGTGCTGCCCGAATTCGTGGCCAAGAACCCCCGTTACGAGCGGGTGGGCCTCAAGGACCTGTGCAAGCAGATTCACGCGGTGTACAAGGAAAATGACGTGGCCCGTCTGACCACGGAGATGTACCTCTCCAGCATGGAGCCTGCCATGCGCCCCGCCGATGCCTTCGCCAAGATGGCTCACCGGGAAATCGAACGGGTGGGTATCGACGATCTGGAAGGCCGTATCACTGCCGTGCTGCTGACCCCTTATCCTCCCGGTATCCCCCTGCTGATTCCCGGGGAGCGCTTCAACCAGACCATCATGCGCTACCTGCAATTCGCCCGGGACTTCAACCGCCTGTTCCCCGGTTTTGAAACGGATGTGCATGGGCTGGTGAAGGATTCGGAGGGGCGTTACTACGTGGATTGCGTGGCCTGATTTTCTGTATTCGCAGTATTCCACCCATGAAAAAGCCGCGCTTCATGCGCGGCTTTTTCATGTCCGGGATTGAAGGGTTTAGCCCCGTTCGTAGCTCACGAAAGCAAAGGTGATGCCGTCGGCACTTACATGGACTTCCCGGCTGTTTTCCATCCAGGTTTCCCGGCTGAATTCCGGGAACCAGGCATCACCCGCCACATCCATTTCCACTTCTGTCAGGAGCAGGCGATCGGCTTGGGGCAGGGCCAGGGCGTAGAGTTGTTCGCCCCCGATCACGAAGATTTCCGGCAGGTCATGAGCCAGCTCCAGGGCGGCCTCCAGGGACGAGACCACCTGAGCACCGGGCGCGGCATAATCCGCCTGGCGGCTGATCACCACATTGAGTCGACCGGGCAGGGGACGGAAGGCTTCCGGTAGGGATTCCCAGGTCTTGCGGCCCATGATCACCGGATGGCCCCGGGTGATCTCGCGGAAATGTTTCAGGTCTTCGGGCAGGTGCCAGGGCAGGGTGTTGTTGATGCCGATGACCCGATCCCGGGCGACGGCGGCAATCAGGGTGAGGCGAGGGTGAGGGGCTTGAGTCATGGGGAATCCTATTGAAGCGCCTGCAGCAGTCCCCGGGTAGAGGCATCCAGGTGGGCCGGGCAGGACTCGCCCGACAGGCTGGGCAGCAGGGCATTGGCCATCTGTTTGCCCAGTTCCACACCCCACTGGTCGAAAGCATTCACGTTCCAGAGCACGCCTTGGCAAAACACCTTGTGTTCATAGAGGGCCAGCAGTTGGCCCAGCGTCTGGGGTGTCAGGCGCTCCAGCAATAGGGTGGTGGAGGGCTGGTTGCCGGGGAAGGTGCGATAGGGCACCAGATGCTCCGGAATACCCCCAGCCCGGGCTTCCTCTGCCGTTTGGCCGAAGGCCAGGGCAGCGGACTGGGCCAGCCCGTTGGCCAACAACTGGGCGTGGTGGCCGGGTAGGGGGAAGTCGGAATTGCGCAGCAGGATGAAGTCGCTGGGGATGGGCTGTCCTCCCTGGTGCAGGAGCTGGAAGAAGGAGTGCTGGCCATTGGTGCCGGTACTACCCCAGATGATGGGACAGCTCTTGTAGGCCATGGGCTCCCCTTCCCGATTGACCGATTTCCCGGTGCTCTCCATTTCCAGTTGCTGCAGGTAGGCCGGGAAAAATTCCAGAGACTGGCAGTAGGGGAAAATGCCGTGGCTGTAGGCGCCGATGCAGTTGGTGTTCCACACATCCAGCAGGGCCAAGGTCAGGGGTAGGTTTTCCCGGGCGGGGGCTTCCAGGAAGTGCTGGTCCATGGCATGGGCGCCAGCCAGCAGGGCTTCGAAATTATGAAAGCCGATGGCCAGGGCGATGGAGAGTCCAACCGGAGACCAGAGGGAAAAGCGCCCGCCTACCCAGTCCCGGAACTGGAATACGTTTTCCCCTGCAATGCCAAAAGCTGCCGTGGCTTTGAGATTGGTGGAAACTGCCACGAAATGGCGGGCCACCGCCGAGTCGTCTGGGGCGTGGGCCAGCAACCAGGCTCGGGCGGAGCGGGCGTTGGCCAGGGTTTCCTGGGTGCTGAAGGTCTTGCTCACTACCAGGAACAGGGTGGTGCGGGGGTTGAGGCGGGCCAGCAAGGGTGCCAGGTCTGCTCCGTCGATATTGGAGACAAAGTGTACCCGCAGGTCGGGCTGCTGGTGGGCAGCCAGGGCACGGACGGCCATTCT
Source organism: Azovibrio restrictus (assembly GCA_003252145.1). Taxonomy (GTDB): domain Bacteria; phylum Pseudomonadota; class Gammaproteobacteria; order Burkholderiales; family Rhodocyclaceae; genus Azovibrio; species Azovibrio restrictus_A. The sequence goes on along the minus strand of QKDJ01000101.1, from coordinate 1,991 downwards.
GGGGCCCAGGTCTGAGCCTCCGATCCCGATATTGACCACGTCCGTAATGGGGGCGCCGTCATATCCCAGCCATTGACCAGCGTGGATGGACTGACAGAAATCCCGCATGCGATCCAGGGTGTGATGAATCTCCGGTTGGGTCGATTCACCCTGAAGCGGGAGGGCATAGTCCAGAGGCGCACGTAGGGCCATGTGCAGCACGGCCCGTTGTTCCGTGTGGTTGATGGCCTCTCCGTTGACCATGCGCTTTAGCCAGTTCTCGACCTGGCTGGCCTGGGCCAGGTTGTGCAGCAGGTCCAGGGTTTCCCGGGTAATGCGCTGCTTGGAGAAGTCCAACAGCAGTTCCCCTTGGCCCAGGGAAAAATCCTTGAAGCGGCTCGGGTGTTCTGCGAATAGTTCGCGCAGATGGCTGAGCTTCAGTTGATCGGCATGGGCCAGCAAAGCCTGCCAGGCGGGGCGGGTCTGGGTGTCGGTCATGTCAGACGGCTACCGGTGCGGAAATATGGGGGTGAGGGTCGTAGCCTTCCAGGCGGAAGTCTTCGAAGTGGAAGGCGAACAGATCCGTGATCTCCGGGTTGATCCACATGCGGGGCAGGGGACGAGGTTCCCGGGTGAGTTGCAATTGGGCCTGTTCAAAGTGGTTGCTGTACAGGTGGGCATCTCCCAGGGTGTGAACGAAATCCCCTGGTTCGTAACCGCACACTTGAGCCAGCATCAGGGTGAGCAGGGCGTAGGAGGCAATGTTGAAGGGCACGCCCAGGAAGATGTCGGCGCTGCGCTGATAGAGCTGGCAGGAAAGCTTGCCATTGGCCACGTAGAACTGGAACAGGCAGTGGCAGGGGGGCAGAGCCATCTGATCCACGTCCGTGGGATTCCAGGCCGTGACCAGGTGGCGGCGGGAATCCGGGTTCTTTTTCAGGCTTTCCACCAGTTGCACGATCTGGTCGATTTCGCTTCCGTCGCGGGCGGGCCAGTGACGCCATTGGTGGCCATACACGGGTCCCAGGTTACCCTGTTCGTCAGCCCATTCGTCCCAGATGCGTACGCCATTTTCCTTCAGGTAGCCAATATTGGTATCCCCTTTGAGGAACCACAGCAACTCGTGAATGATGGACTTCAGGTGCAGTTTTTTGGTGGTCAGGACGGGAAAACCCTGGCTCAGGTCGAAACGCATCTGGTGGCCGAAAACGGAGCGGGTGCCTGTGCCGGTCCGGTCGGATTTGTCCTGGCCCTGGTCCAGAACGTGGCGCATCAGGTCGAGATAGGCTTGCATGGGGCGTGAGCATTCCTGAGTGGATGGTTCATCAGTTGGCCATTCTAATTCAGGGGCTCACTTATCCCAAGATATGGGCGTACGGCGCCCTCAGACCGCTGGTATATACTTGCGCCAGCTCCGATCAAACCTTGCCCTTGTCCATGCTCGAGAATCTGTTTCAGGCCAAATCCGATCACCCCCTGGCTGATGCCCGGGAATTGAAACGTTTCCTTTCCGAGTTGCCCGTGGACAATGCCTTCCGGGCTTTGGACGAGGTGGTGGGTTGGCTGGAGTCCTGCAAGACGGCCTATCTGTCCGGGATTCAACGCTTCAATATCGTGCGTCAGCTTGATGAGGCGGCTCAGCCCCACTTGCGGCGCCTGATCAAGGATTACATCCACTCTCCCCGCCTGTCCCGTTCCGAGGAGCGGCGCCTGTGGACCATCATTCATGGTTTTTGGGCCCTGGTAGGGGAGCAGTACGACGCTTGTCTGGATGGGCTGGAGCTCAAGGACAAGGCTGCCGAGCAGCTCAAGGCCAATCTGCCTCTGATCTGTGCCCGTACCATTGCCGCCCAGGGGGCGGTGCTCAAGTGGGAGCTTTATCGCTATGGCCCTCTGGGGCAGCGCCTGTGGCAGCGGCTGGGTCGATGCTATCTGTTGGCGGACGGGGCTGGGTGTGTGGACAAGACCCTGCAGTTGTATCCCGCCCTGAGTGGCATCACCTCGGCACAGTC
>QKDJ01000188.1 GCA_003252145.1 Azovibrio restrictus | reverse complement strand
CAGTTCCACCAGGGCCGGGGGTTCCCGCAGCTTCAATCCGGCCACGGCCGAACGGGGCACCAGACCAATGCCCACCCCTGCCCCCACCATGCGGCACACGGCATCAAAACTTCGCACTTGGATACGCACATCCAGAGGCCGCCCCAAGGTAGCCGCTGCCTGGACGGTAAAGCGGTGGATCGCCGAACCCGCATGCAACATCACAAAGGGGTAATCCAACGTGTCGGCAAAAGGCGCCGCGGCCCGGGCTGACAAGGGATGCACGGCGGGCACCACGAGCACCAGACGATCCTGCCGGTAAGGCAGGAAACGCACCCCGGCCCCCAGGATGGACTCCCCCGGCAACTCGGCCACCACGCCCAACTCGGCCTCCCCCTTGGCTACGGCCTCCACGATATCCGGGCTGGTGTGCTCCTCCAGACTGACACTGACCTGGGGATGAAAACGCAGGAAATCCGCCAGATCATCAGGCAGAAAAGTGTGGGTAGCGTGTGTATTGGCCCAGAGGCTGACCCGGGCCCGTATGCCTCGGGCAAAGGGCGCCAGCTCCCCGTGCATGCGTTCGAGTTGGGCGAAGAGTTGCCGGGCATGACCCAGCAAGGTCTGACCGGCCGGGGTCAAACGCACCCCCCGGGCCTGACGCTCGAAGAGGGCGGCTCCCAGGGTTTCCTCCAACTGTTTGATCCGGTGACTGGCTGATGAAGGGGCCAGGTTAGCGCGCCCGGCCCCTCGGGTGAGGTTGCCGGTTTCGGCAATGGCCAGAAACAGCTCCAAGTCGGTCAGGTCGTAGCGTAGTGCCATGGACAGCCTTCGTTGTAAACGAACGTTAGCTTGGCATCTTAGCAATTGTTTCGGTTAATCCGCACCGTTCTAATGGTCGCACTCGAACGCTGGAGCATTTCATGGGTTCTGCCGACCCCAATTCCGAACGCCTGGGCATCCTGCTGGCTTTTCTCGCCGCCCTGGGTTTTTCCCTCAAGGCCATTTTCGTCAAGCTGGCCTATGCCTGGCCCGTGAGCGCCGTCACCCTGCTGGCCATCCGCATGCTGCTGTCCCTGCCCGTGTTCGCCTGGGCGGGCTGGAAGGCGGGACGGGCTGCGCCCGCGCTTACCCGACGGGACTGGCTGATTCTTACGGTGCTAGGGCTGGCCGGCTATTACGGCGCCAGCATCCTGGACTTCCTGGGGCTTCAGTACATCACGGCCGCCCTGGAACGCCTGATTCTTTACACCTACCCGACCCTGACGGTACTGATCGCGGTGGTAATCTTCAAGCGCCCCCTGCATCCTCGGGAGATCGGGGCCATCCTGCTCTCCTATGCCGGGATCGGCTTTGCCTTCGCCCATGATCTGGATCTGGCCACCGAGGGCCAGGAGGTCTGGCTGGGAGCCGGGCTGGTACTGGCCTCCAGCTTCACCTACGCCATTTACCTGACTGGCAGCGGCCCCATGATCGCTCGCCTGGGCAGTGCCCGGTTCACCGCCCTGTGCATGCTGGTATCCACGGCCGGGACCCTGGCCCACTTTGCCCTGAGCCAGCCTCTTGAAGCCCTGATCCTGCCCTGGCAGGTCTATGCCCTGGGGGTGGCCATGGCCGTGTTTTCCACCATCCTGCCCGTATTCATGCAATCGGCCGCCATCCGCCGCATCGGCGCCTCCCGCTCGGTACTGATCGGCACCATCGGCCCCATGGCCACCATCTTCTTTGGCTGGTGGTGGTTGGGAGAAAGCCTCTCCTTGCACCAGATGATAGGTGCAGGACTGGTATTGGCGGGGGTATTGCTCGTTAGTCTGAAGCGATAGTTCACAAATTTCTGTCTTGACAGAAATTTGTGAACATCTATAGTCACCCCATGGAACTCACACCTGTCACCGAACGCTTCATCCTCCATTGGGGGGAAATGGGGGCCCGCTGGGGCGTCAATCGCACCGTGGCCCAGATTCATGCCCTGCTGTATCTAGCCGAGCAGCCCATGGCTGCCGACGAGATCGTGGACACCCTGTCGGTAGCCCGCTCCAACGTCAGCAACAGCCTCAAGGAACTGCTCTCCTGGAAGCTGGTGCGGGTGGTACATGTGCTGGGAGATCGGCGCGACCATTTCGAGACCTCCAAGGATGTCTGGGAACTGTTCAAGCTGATCGTCGAAGGCCGCAAGCAGCGGGAAGTGGAGCCCACCCTGACGGTGCTGGGCGAGTGCCTGGCCAGCCCGGACCTGGATAAGGAAAGCCCGGGGGCCCGCAACCGTATCGAGGAAACCCGGGAGTTCATCCGGGTACTTACGGTGTGGGCCGACGAAATGCTGCGCCAGGACCCGGACACCCTGATGAAGGTGCTGAAGATGGGCGCGAAGATTCGGAATCTGGTGCGGGGCGAATAGCCCGACAATACCTGGCGGGGCGGCCTTGCCGCCCTTTTTTGGCAGCACGTATTTCTGTTATTACTGAAATTACAGACACAAAGGACAAAACATGGACACCCAAATCTATCCCATGGAATTCCTCTATGACGGGGAATGTGCCATCTGCTGCTTCGACGTGGCTCATATGCGACGCCGGGACCAACAGGGCCGCCTGTGTTTCATCGACATCAGTGCCCCGGATTTTGATCCGATCCCCTACGGGCGCAGCAAGGAGGAGCTGCTCGCCCGCATCACCGCTCGCAGGGCCGACGGTGTCGTCGTCGAAGGACCAGAGGTATTCCGGCTAGCCTGGAGCGCCCTAGGCCTGGGCTGGCTGGTCACCCCAACCCGCTGGCCCGGGCTCGCCTGTTTTGCCGAAGCTTCCTACCGTTGCTTTGCCCGCAATCGGGTACAGCTGTCACGCCGTTTCGGTGGCATCTTCGCCCGCCTCACACCAGCCTGCGACGGAAATGTCTGCCAACGCCCGGGGAGCGGATCATGAAAGCCTCCTTACTGCTCTGGGCCCTGACTTTGCCACCCTTGGCGGGCTTTTTTGTGGCCCGCTACCTGGGCACCACGCTCCAACGCTTACTCACTGAAATGTGCGGTACTGCAGAACGGGCTGAAATCTGGGTACGCCTCGTCCAATTATTCCTAGCACTCGGACCCACGGCTTTGGCCCTGATGCGGGCTCGCGACTGGCGCTCCCTGGCGGATGGGCTGGACACCCTGCATGCCATGGCCAGCATCACGGTCAATGGTCTACTGATCGTCCTTACGGTTCTGGCCTGGGTGCTCTGGCGCCAGATCCCCAAGGGCTGGAAGGACACGCCATGAACATTCTCCTCTGCGGCGCCGACGGCATGCTGGGCCGCCACCTGGGCCAGCGCCTGGAAGCGGCTGGCCATCGGGTGGTACGAGGCGTACACCGCCCTCGACTACCGGGCGATCTGGAAGTGGATTACCTGCGGGATTTGAACCTAGAAGTGTGGCAGCCCCGCCTGACCGGCATTGACGCAGTGATCAACGCCGTGGGCATCCTGCGAGAAAGCCGAGAGGGAGACTATGAGCGCATCCATCATCAGGCACCCTCGGCCCTATTCGCCGCTTGCGCTCGGATGGGCATCAACCGGGTTGTTCAGATTTCCGCCCTGGGTCAGGGCGACGAAGCAGGTCTGCCAGACTATCTGGCCAGCAAGCACACTGCCGACAAGGCCCTGCTGTCTCTCATCCCCGAAGGGGCAACGGTGCTGCGCCCAGGGCTGATATTTGCTCCGGATGGAGCATCAACCCGCTTTTTCATGACCCTGGCCAGCCTGCCCATCCTGGCGCTACCCGGAAATGCTGGCCTGGTACAACCCGTTCATGTGGATGATGTGGCTGATACCGTGCTTGCCAGCCTGGAGCAGGCTCCCACCCCCAGCCGAGTGCTGGAACTACCCGGCCCCCAGGTCCTGAGTTACAGGGATTGGCTGCAAACCTACCGCCAACTGCAGGGTCTGGCTACCGCACCATCTCTGCCCCTCCCCCCGTTCCTCATCCCCTTTACCGCCCGCTTGGCGGGTCACTTTCCTGGCTCTTTGCTCTGTCCGGACAGCTGGCGCATGCTGGCAGCTGGCAACGTGGGAGAAACAGGCCCGGCCACCGATCTGCTGAACCGCCCCTTGAGGGCGCCGGAAAGCTTCTCCTCTCCCACAGACGCCCCTCAACTGCTGCAGCAATCCCTGTCCATCTGGCGCCCCTTGCTATTACGAGGGGTGCTGGCCGCCATCTGGTTCATCACCGCCCTCTGTTCAGCCGGACTTCACCCGCTCGCTGACAACCTGGCGCTGCTCACCCCCTTTGGCCTCCAGGGGAACTTGGCGCTTGCCCTACTCGGCGGAGCCACCCTGCTTGATGCCGGCCTGGGTCTCCTGACCCTGCTACGCCCCGGGCGGCGCCTGTGGTGGGGGCAACTAGCCCTGATCTGCATTTACACAACCTTGATTGCCTGGCAACTACCGGAATTCCTGCTGCACCCCTTTGGACCCATTCTCAAGAATCTGGCGGTGGCTGCCCTGTTAATTCTCTTGATTGCCGAGGAGCAAAGACCATGAACACCTATCTGATCATCAAATGGCTGCACATCCTGTCATCGGTCGCCATGGTGGGCACAGGTTTCGGCACCGCCTTCTACCTGTTTTTCTGCAATCGCAGCCGCAACGTTGCTGCCATTGCCGAAGTGAGTCGCCTGGTGGTGCGTGCCGACACCTGGTTTACCACTCCGGCAGTGATCTTCCAGCCCCTCTCGGGCCTGTGGTTGATGCAGCAGGGAGGATGGGACCTGGGCACGGGCTGGATCCTCGTTTCCGTCACCCTGTTCCTGTTGGCTGGCGCCTGCTGGTTACCCGTAGTGTGGTTGCAGATACGGCTGCGTGACATGGCCCGGGAAGCCTATGGGGATACCACCCCTCTGCCTGATCTGTACTGGCGTTATGCCCGAACCTGGGAAATTCTAGGTTACCCGGCCTTTATCGCCATGGCCATCGTGTTCTACCTGATGGTAAACAAGCCCTTTTGAGCACCTAGCGGGTCGTCCACCAGCGCCCGTCCTGCAGGGCCTGTTCGATGTCCTGGGCAGGTACCGGACGACTGAACAGGTAGCCCTGGGCCAGGGTACATTGCAGGTCTCGTAGAATGGTCTGCTGCTCCGGGGTTTCCACCCCTTCGGCCACGGTGGTCAAGCCCAGGCTGCGGCCCAGAGCCACCACCGCCTGGGTGATGGCCTTGGCGTTGGCATCCCGCTCCATGTCGAGCACGAAGGAGCGGTCAATCTTGAGGGTGTCCAGAGGGAAGCGGCGCAGGTAGGTGAGACTGGAATAGCCGGTACCGAAATCATCCACGGCCAGCAGGACCCCCAGGCCCTTCAACTCCCGCAAGGTGGAAGTCGCCAGGTCCGCATCCCGCATCAGGGTGGATTCGGTCAGTTCCAGTTCCAGCTGTGCCGGGGGCAAACCGGATTGCTGCAGGGCGGCACGCACCACCTTGGCCAGATCTTCCGCATCGAACTGGTTGGCCGACAGATTCACGGCCATGCGCAAGGGCGCCTGGAATTGACGACTCCAGGCCAGGGCCTGACGACAGGCTTCCTGCAGTACCCAACGGCCAATGGGCACGATGAGCCCCGTTTCCTCGGCCAGAGGGATGAAACGGTCCGGCGGCACCAGTCCCAGGGTGGGATGCCGCCAGCGCAACAGGGCTTCCATGCCCACAAGACGGCCGTCGGCAAAGGCAAACTGAGGTTGGTAGAACAATTCCAGTTCGCCCCGCTCCAGGGCATGACGCAAGCTCTGCTCGAACACCAGCCGCTCCAACGAAGCAGCATTCATTTCATCCCGATAGAACTGGAAGTTACCCCGTCCCGACTGTTTGGCGTGATGCAGGGCGCTATCCCCGTTGCGCAGCAGGGCAGCGCTGTCATCCCCGTCATCGGGGAACAGGCTGATACCGATACTGGCTGTCATGGAGATGTTCTGATCCTCCAGCACTAGAGGCTCCTGCACTACCTGCAATAGACGTTCGGCCATGGCAGCGGCAGCCCGGCTGCCATTGAGCTGGGAGAACAGCAGGGCGAACTGGTCGCCCACATGGCGGGAAATGGTGACCTGGGGCCCCACCAGGGCCGCGAGCCGTTCGGCGGTGAGCTGAATCACCCGGTCGCCCCAGGCATGGCCCAGGGAATCATTGACCTGTTTGAGCCGATTCAAATCCAGGAACATGAGGGCCACATGACGGGGCTCGCCCCGCTTGGCCAGTTGGGCCTGGGCTATGGCCTGGTCCAGACGATCCTGGAGCAAGGCCCGGTTGGGCAGGCCGGTCAGAGAGTCGTAATTGGCGAGCCGGTTGATATGGGCCTCGGCTTCCTTATGCCGGGAAATATCGGTGGAAATGCCGATGAAATGGCTGATATGCCCATGACTATCCCGGGCAGCCGAAATGGAAAGCCAGGCCGGGTAGATTTCCCCGTTCTTGCGCCGATTCCAGATTTCACCCTGCCAGCGCCCCTGGCCAAACACCTGCTGCCAGAGGGCCGCGTAAAAAGTCGGATCGTGCAAACCGGATTTGATGAAGGCGGGCGTTTGCCCCAGGCATTCCGCTTCGCTGTAACCCGTAATGTCTTGAAAGGCCCGGTTGATCTTGAGGATGCGCCCTGAGGCATCGGTAATGATGATGCCTTCGGTACTGGCATCAAAAACCCGGGCTGCAAGAAGCAGTTCGGTTTCCTTGCGCTTCAGGTCGCTGATATCGAGCATGACGCCCACCAGCCCCGTGGCCTGCCCCTTGCTGTTCTGGAATACGGCCTTGTTGAACTGCACCTCGTGACGCTCGCCATTGGCGTAACGCACCTGGGCACAGTAAACCTGGGTACCCCCCTGCTGCATCAGGTTCAGATCTGCCTCATGGTAGCGGCGGGCCAGATCTTCGGGGGCCAGTTCATAGACGGTCTTGCCGACGATTTCCTTGCGGGACAGTCCCAGGCTGTCGGCAAAGGCCAGGTTACAGCCCTGATAACGCCCGTCCTGATCCTTGTAGAAAATGGGACTGGGAATGGCATCCAGCAGCTGACCCATGAAGTGGACCTGCTCCTCCAGCTTGCGCTCCGCCTCGACCTGCTCGGTCAGATCCAGCAACGTGGCCAGAATGGCCGGCTTATCCTGGTAGGAGATAAGGGAGCTGAAAATATCCACATACAGCACCTGCCCGTTCTGGTGCAGCGCGCGAAAACGGTAGCGAGCCTGCTTTTCCTGGCCGGACAGACGGGCATCCATGTGCTCCCGAACCATGGACCAATCCTCTGGATGCACCAGCTTTTCCAGGGGAATGGCACCTTCCAGCAGAATCTCTCTGTCATAGCCTATCAACTGGGCCATACAGGGATTCGCATACACCATCCGGTCATCCTGAAGGATGTAAATGGCAGTCAAGGACTGCTCCGCCAGGGTGGCACACAACTGAGAGAAGGTCTGTGGCTCAGGAATCTGCATGGAGATTACGAGTTCAGTCGATTCCAGATTTCAGTGGTCAGGGCTGCTTGGTTCATGGAATAGAAGTGTAGCCCCGGGGCGCCACCGGCAAGCAATCTTTCACACAGTTCAGTCACCACATCCAGGCCGAAGGCACGGATGGAATCGCTGTCATCCCCAAAGCTCTCGAATTTCTTGCGCATCCAGCGGGGCAGATCGGCACCGCAGGCGTCCGAAAAGCGGGCCAGCTTGGAGAAGCTGCCGATGGGCATGATGCCGGGCACGATGGGAATTTCCACACCCAGGGCTCGGGCCTCGTCCACGAAGTGGAAATAGGCATCGGCATTGTAGAAATACTGGGTGATGGCGGAATTGGCACCGGCCTTCACCTTGCGGGCAAAGGCCTGCAGGTCGTCCTTGGGGCTCTTGGCCTGGGGATGCCACTCGGGATAGGCGGCCACTTCCAGGTGGAACCAGTCGCCGGTCTCGGCCCGGATGAACTCCACCAGTTCGTTGGCGTAGCGCAGCTCACCGGGATCGGCCATGCCGGACGGCAAATCACCCCGCAGGGCAACGATGCGACGGATGCCTTCGTTCTTGAAGTAATTGAGGATGTCCCGCATCCCCGCCTTGGTGGAACCAATGCAGGACAGGTGGGGCGCCGCCTGATGGCCTTCCGCCCCGATTTCCTTGATGGTTTCGAAGGTGCGGGCCTGGGTGGAACCCCCGGCGCCGTAGGTTACGGAAAAGAAAACCGGCTTCAGTTCTGCCAGCTTGGCCCGTTCCCCTTTCAGCTTGGCCGCCCCTTCGGGCGTCTGGGGCGGGAAAAATTCGATGGACAGTTCAGTTCGCATGTCGGGTCCAGATAAAAAATTCGCGGTTACCGTCACCGCCGGTGATGGGGCTGTCAAACCAGCCCAACACCTCAAGATTCATGGAATTGCAACATTGTCGCAGCTTCTGCTCCACCTGGGCATAAAGGGCCGGATCACGCACCAAACCCCCTTTGCCCAAGCCCCCTGGGCCTACCTCGAATTGGGGCTTTACCAGCAGCAGCATCTGCCCCCGGGGGGCCAGCAAAGCAGGCAGACAGGGCAGGATCAAGGTCAGAGAGATGAAGCTCACGTCCGCCACGATCAGGTCGAAGCC
>QKDJ01000141.1 GCA_003252145.1 Azovibrio restrictus | reverse complement strand
AGGGTAGCTGTTCAACAGGTGAATACGGCTGGACTGCCATTGGTAGCTGGCCAACTGCATACCATCAAGCAGGAGGAGGAATTGCGTTCGCCTCATGGCTTGATCTGGCTGATGACCTGATAAATGGGACCGAGGACCGAGAGCATGACCCAGCCCAGCAGGAGTCCCAGAAGCAGTGTCAGAACAGGCTCGATCAGGGCTTCCAGGCGTTCTGCTGTGTTCTGAACCTCCTGGTCATAGTAGTGCGCGACATTCAACAGAGTCCTGTCCAGGGCACCCGTCTGTTCGCCAGTGCGGATCATGCGGGTGACCAGGGTGGGGAACAGGGCTGTGTCGTAAAAGGCCTGGGCCATGCTGTTGCCTGCCCGAATGGCTTCTTCAGCCCGGAGGAAACCTTGTTTCAGAAAACGGTTGCCCAGCGCATCCCGGCTGATCTTCAGGGTTTCGAGGACAGGAATTCCGGCGGCGTACAACAGGGCAAAGCTCGTGGCAAAGCGGGCCAGGGCTGCCTTTTTCAGCATGGCGCCCAAGATCGGTAGCTTCAGTTTCAGTGCATCCAGTTGGTAACGGGTTAACGAGCTGGTGTGCCAGAGGATGGCAAGGCTGAGGGGTAAGGCGAGAAGAAGGGCCAGCACCGCCGGCCAGTAGAGGATCAGGGTGTCGGAAACCAGGAAAAGAGCCCGGGTATGCATAGGCAAGGCTTGTCCCATGCTGGCTACGAACACCTTGAGTTGGGGCACCAGGTGCACCATGAGAAAAGTGGTGGCAGCAAGGATGATGGTGCCAACAAAACAGGGGTAGAGCAGTACTTTGTGGGTGCGGTTGGAACGTTGCTCTTCCTGCTTCAGGGTGGTCACCAGGGTTTCAAGTACGCTCTGCAGGTCCCCGGAGGTTTCGCCGGCTCGAATCAGGCTGAGAAAAATGGGGTCGAAACAGTTCGGGTGGTGGCTCATGGCTTGAGAAAGCGTTTGTCCTCTGGCCATGTCCTGGAGCAAGGTGGTGAGCACTCTTTTCAGTTGCGGGTGTTCAAGGACGTCCCGTTGATCGGCTAAGGCCTCCAGTAATGAAATTCCCGCCTGTGTCAGCTGTTGCAGCTGAAAACAGAAGTGGATGAGCTCACGGCGTGGGAGTTTGAAAAAACGTAAGCCCTGATGATGGCCAGTGGGCTGGCTGCGAATCAGGTCCAGGCCCATTTGCTGGAGGCGGTGCTCCAGCTCGATGGGGTTGGCGGCCTCCAGCTGGCCTCCTGTTCGTCGCCCGGCACAGTCTACGGCGGAGTACTGGTAGTGCATGGCCTACATACGGTCGGTCAGGTCTACCACTCGGCTTAGCTCGGCCAGAGATGTGGCACCTGCCAGGACCTGCTTGATCCCGTCGTCTGCCAGGCTACGGAAACCCCGGGCAGTTGCATGGGCCAGTAACTCCTTGCGGGGGCGTTGCCGGACGATCATGTCGTCCAATTCTTGGTCCAGGCGCAGTAATTCCATGATGGCCAGGCGGCCCTTGTACCCCAGATTGTGGCAATGCTCGCAGCCAACTGGCTGGTACAGATGCGGGGGCTCCTGGTGGCCCCAGATGCCCAGTAGCCGAGCCTCTTCCTGTGTGGCCGTGACCAGTTGTTTGCAGTGCTCGCATAGGCGCCGTACCAGTCGTTGAGCCACGATGCCGATAATGTTTCCGGCCAGGATGTCTGGGGTGATGCCAATATCCACCAGGCGTGGAATGGCGCCCAGGGCTGAGTTGCTGTGCAAGGTGGCGTACACCTGATGCCCTGTCATGGCTGCCCGGAAAGCCATTTCGGCAGTCGGGGTGTCACGGATTTCCCCCACAAGAATCACATCCGGATCCTGGCGCATCATGGAACGGATGCCGCTGGCAAAGTCCAGCTTTGCGGCTTCGCCTACGGAGGTTTGACGAACCCGTGGCAGGGGAAACTCCACAGGGTCTTCCAGCGTCATGATGTGGACGTGTTCCGTGTTGATATGGCTGAGGGCCGAGTACAGGGTGGTGGTCTTGCCGCTGCCGGTAGGGCCTGTGACCAGAATGACCCCTTCTGGCCTGGCCATCATGCGTTGCAGTTGTCCAAGATTGGAAGGCTCCAGCCCGAGTTGTTCCAGAGGCACGATGCTTTTCTGGCGATCAAGGATGCGCAGGACAATGTTTTCCCCGTGGAGGGTGGGGTGGCTGGCAACCCGAAAATCCACCGGGCGTCCCGAAACCGTCAGGGTTAAATGGCCATCCTGGGGCGCACGGGTTTCGGCGATATTCATGTTGCTGATCACCTTGAGGCGCACCGCCATGGCTGGCCAGTAGGAGCTGTGTAGGGCGCGGATTTGATGGAGTAGCCCATCCAGGCGATAACGGATGCGCAGGAATCCTGCTTCCGGCTCAAAGTGAATATCCGAAGCTTCCCGTTTGACCGCATCCAGAAGCAGGGCGTCAATCAGACGGATGACCGGGTGGTGGTAGGTACTGCCCTGGTGATTCAGGCTGTGCCAATCCAATTCACCGGTTTCAATTTCCTGGAGGATGCCGTCGATCGAGAGCTCGTGGCCGTAGTAACGGTCGATGGCGTTGTCGATCTCAGGCTCACTGGCCAGCAAGGGGATTAAATGGATATTGCTATCCAGCTGGTGGCGTACCTGATCTAGCGCCACCAGGTCATGGATGTCCGCCATGGCCAAGGTCAGGCACTGCTGCTCCGGCAGGTAGTCTAGGGGCATCAGTCGATGGCGCTTGGCTAGATGGACAGGGATCAAGTTCAGCGCTGTGGCATCCACCGTGATTCTGGATAGGTCGATGCTGCTCGTGCCGAGTTTTTCCGCCAGCGCTTCTTTCAGGATGTGGGCAGAAATGAAACCCATGTGAACCAGAAGTCTGCCCAGAGGCTGATGTTCTCGGTTTTGTTCCAGCAGTGCGATGTTTAGCTGGTCTCCAGATAGAGCCCCTTGATCCAGGAGCATCTGGCCTAACAGTTTGTGGTGTTTGTTTGGGGCGTTCATGGGTGACTCTTCCCTTCCAGTGCCAGCAGCCGTTGTTGCGCGGATTGGGGATCAAAGTTGGTGGGGCGTTCTTGGGCGGCTTCCAGGGCCAGGCGGTATTGGGTGATGGCGAGGCTTGATTGCCCTAACTGATCCAGCGCTACGGCCAGGTTGAAGCGATAGTCCGGATTCGTGCTATCCAAGGCGTAGGCTTGGAAATAAGCGGCTTGGGCTTCTGGCCAGCGCTTCTGTGCGGCTAGCAAATTACCGAGGGCAAAATGCAGGGCCGGGGCGTGCTTTTCTCTCGCCGTCAGTGTTTTGAGCAATCGTTCTTTTTGGTCTTGAGGTACTTGATCGGCAGTGTCCAAGTAGCCCGCCAAGGCCAGTCCATTGCCGGGGTGAGCCCTGAGTGCTTTTTGGTAGTGCGTCAGTGCCACCTGGGTCAGGCCTTCTTTTTGCGCCAGCTGTGCCAGGGTCAGGCAGGCCTCAAGGTTTTTGGGGGCGAGTTGTAGGGCTTGCGTATAAGCGGTTTGGGCCTGGGGGTACTGTCCCTGACTTAGGGCTGTACGCCCACTTTCTAATGCCGAGCCGAGGGGTGACAGATGGCGCTGCAGTTGAATGGAGGGATTGGGTTTTCTTGGCTGCGGCTGGAACGCGGCCGTCTGGTCATGCGGGCGGGGTGTTGTTGGGGGCTCTGCTAGCTTCTGGGCTGGCGAGATAGAGATTGATGGCGTCTGTGTTGGCGAGGGGGCTGGCTGTGGAGAAAGGTCGGCGTGATGACGGCTCAGAGCCTGGCTGACCACGACTGTACTGGCCAGAGCCAACACAATCAGTTTGCCTTTCGCACCTAGGAGGAGGGGTGTGAGGGGCGTCCGGACAAGGGCTTGTTGTAGAGGGGGGGCAGTGCCACGGAAGGTCATGGGCGTGTACTCCTCCAGGCAGGATCGAATGGGCGACTTTCCGGGGGCACTTCAAAGAAGTGTTGGCCTGGCAAGTAGGGGGTGAGACTGGCGTAGCCGCCGTGCAGCGTCGGTTCATGAATGACGACGGGGCGCAGGAAGACCACCAGCTCTGACTTTCTGGCGTTGTTGTTGCGGGATGTGAATAGCTCTCCAGCCAAGGGCATTTGCCCCAGGATGGGTACACGACCCGTCTTGTAGTCGATGCGATCTTCCATCAGGCCGCCAAGAACGGCGATTTCGCCGCTTGAGAGGCGCATGACCGACTCGATTTCCCGGGTACGAATCTGGGGGATTTCATTGGATACGTTGGCAGGGATGTCAGGATTAGGGTCTCGGACCATTCCGGCGATGCTGGATATGGTGGGGCGGACATTGAGAATGATCGTATCGTCAGCGCTGATCTGCGGTGTCACGGTCATGACCAGGCCTACGGACACCGTCTGGGGTGTGGTGGTATAGGCGACGATGGCATTGGTGTTGGTGTTGCCAGGAGAGATGTCGGCCTTGATATTGAAATACACCACGTTCTCGACCACTTTCAGTAGTGCTGTCTGGTTGTTCAGCACGGAGAGACGAGGGCTGGAAAGTACTTTGGTGGTGCCGAAGGATTGGAGCAGATTGAGGGTGAGACTCAAGGGGTTGGCGCTGTTGGTAAAGCTTAGGACGAAAGGGGTGACGGATGGGGTCGTGCCACTGGTGGACGTCGTGGGCGTCAGGCTCAGGTTCTTGTCACCATCGGACCAGATGCGACTCCATTCGATGCCCTGCTGATGGCCGTCGCTCAGTTCCACTTCAACAATGGTGGCTTCTATCATCACCTGGCGCCGGGCGGCCTGGGTGACTCTCTCGATGAATTCGGCGATACGTTCGTGTTGGCGGGATGTGGCTCTAACCGTAATCACTCCGCTTTCCGGGTGCATGATGACTGAAGCAGCCTCCCTGAAAAGGCCTGTTTGACGGTGTTCTGGTGATAGGTTTGGTTTGTTGCTTTGCTCCGATGGCGCTGGGCTCCGTAGGGAGATGGGCTCTGCGGGCAGGAGCTTGTCGGTTTCCCTGAGGATGTCCTGGATATTTTTCTCCAAGGAGACCCAAAACTGGTTGGTAGAGCTGTTTTCCACGCGGGTGCTGGAAATGTTGCCGCTTCCGAGTGGGGACTCAGCCGTTCCCTGGGGATTTTGGCCCGTACTGATCTGGGTGTTGGTGGCCACCGTGCCGCTCACGGTACGGTTTAGATTGACGTAGTCCACCTTGTAGTGTTTGAGGATGGGCGTATCAGGCATGACCGCTAGATTGGGGCCGTCCAATTCAAAGCGGATGTCCGCCTGTTTGGAGATGCGGGTCAGCAACTGGGGCAAGGTCTGTTCGATGGCGTTCAAAGTGACCTGTCCCTCGATGCCGGGATGGATATCCACGTTCAGCCTGGCGTCCCGTGCCAGGGCGAATAACAGTTCATGTACGGGCACTTGATGCACAACCACGCTATAGGTTTCCATCTCGGGGGCAGGTGTTAGTGGTGGGAGCGTCAGACTTTGTTGGACAGGCTGGGGAATGCTTGTGGTGGCAGGTGCCGAGTTGTTTTGGTCCCTGTGAAGGTGGCTTTGGAGTGGCGCTTGTGGCGTAGGTGTGCTGCAGGCAGCTAGTCCGCTCAGCATCAGCAACAGATATTTGTTTCCTGAAACCATGAGTCACCTTTTTCAAGGGTGAGGCTAAGGAAAAAACCCTTCGGTTATTCATAGGGCGCTATATTCCAAAAGCATAATCCGTGCACGCAATTTTTGCAAATGTCATTGGATGCGACTGCTTGTTTTATGTCGTAGCAAGGGAGAAACCAGAGGGTTCATGTGTCTCATTTTTGCAAGATATGTGCAGTTCTTTAGGCGTTTATTCCAATGGAATACAGGGCTGGCTTGGGTGCTCTGCTAGAATTGGCGGTCTTTCCCTAATTACTCCTGCCCATAATCCGCATGCTCGACGACGCTTTGGTCCATGTTGAAAATCTGCGCTTTGACTATGGCGGCAAGCCCGTGTTGCAGGGCATCAACATGCGTATCCCCAGGGGTAAGGTCGTGGCCATCATGGGCGGCTCGGGATGTGGCAAGACCACACTACTGCGCTGTATCGGGGGGCAATTGCGGCCCACGGGGGGCAAGATCGTGGTGGATGGGCAGACCGTCAGCACCATGAACCAGTCCGGGATCTATGCCATGCGGCGGCGTATGGGCATGCTGTTCCAGTTTGGCGCCCTATTTACCGATATGTCGGTATTCGAAAATGTGGCCTTCCCCTTGCGCGAGCATACGGATCTGCCGGAAAGCCTGATTCGCGACCTGGTGCTGATGAAGCTCCAGGCGGTTGGTTTGCGGGGTGCTCGGGACCTGATGCCCAATTCCCTGTCCGGTGGTATGGCGCGCCGTGTGGCTCTGGCTCGGGCTGTGGCTCTGGATCCGTCACTGATCATGTATGACGAGCCCTTTACCGGGCTGGACCCCATTTCTCTGGGCGTGATCGGGCAATTGATCCGTCGCTTGAATGATGCCCTGGGGGCAACCTCCATCATGGTGACCCACGATGTGCAGGAGTCCCTGCTGATCGTGGATTACATCTTCTTCATTTCTGAAGGCAAAGTAGTGGCCGAGGGAACGCCGGATGAAATCCGTCACTCCTCCGATCCTTTTGTGCACCAGTTTGTGCATGCGGAAGCGGACGGTCCTGTGCCCTTCCACATCAAGGCCACCCCCATCATGGACGACCTGTTCGGGGGGCGCCATGCTTAACCCCGTCAATCTCCTGCGACAACTAGGGAGCCGGATGGTGGAGGGCATCTGGCGCTTGGGGTATGCGACCCGTTTTTTTGGCGCGGTGCTGCTTAATTCCGGTGCGGCTTTGCGTCGTTACCCCCTGACCCTGCGGGAAATCTATTTCAGCGGCGTACTGTCCTTGATCATTATCATGGTGTCGGGCCTGTTCGTTGGCTTGGTGCTGGGTTTGCAAGGGTACGAAATTCTTCAGCGTTACGGCTCCGCAGAACAGCTGGGCACCATGGTGGCCTTGTCCCTGCTGCGGGAGTTGGGGCCTGTCGTGGCAGCCCTGCTGTTTGCCTCCCGGGCCGGGTCTGCCATCACGGCGGAAATCGGCCTGATGAAGGCGACGGAACAATTGAAGGCCATGGACATGATGGCGGTGGACCCGGTGGCCCGTGTGGTGGTGCCCCGCTTCTGGGGTGGCGTGATCGCTATGCCCATTCTGGCTACCCTGTTCTCTGCCATGGGTATTTTCGGGGGCTGGTTGATCGGGGTGGTGGCCATTGGTGTGGATGATGGCTCCTTCTGGTCCCAGATGCAGGCTTCCGTGGAGTTTGGTCATGACGTCTGGAATGGTTTGGTGAAAAGCTTTGTATTTGGCGCCGCTGTGGCCCTCATTGCCGTATTCGAGGGCTATGACTCCGAACCTACGGCCGAGGGCGTGTCCCGGGCTATCACTCGGACCGTGGTGACCTCCGCCCTGGCGATTCTGGCGCTGGATTTTGTATTGACCTCCTTCATGTTCAGGGGAACCTCATGAGTCGGACTACCCTCGACCTTTGGGTCGGTTTTTTTGTTGCCATCGGCATTGCCGCTTTGCTGTTTCTGGCCCTCAAGGTAGGTAGTTTCTCCGGTGTTCAGATGGAGCAGACTTATCAACTGCAGGCCAAGTTTGATAACATCGGCGGCCTGAAGGTAAAAGGCCCGGTCAAGAGTGCCGGTGTGGTGGTAGGACGGGTGACGGATATTCGTTTCGATCCGGATACCTACGAGGCCGTAGTGGTGCTGGCCATTGATTCCCGCTTTACCTTCCCGAAGGACACCTTTGCCTCCATCTATACCTCCGGCCTGCTGGGTGACCAGTATGTGGGCCTGGAGCCTGGCGGCGATGAACGCAAACTGGCGGCCGGAGACACGGTTTTCAAGACGCAATCGGCCGTAGTACTGGAAAAACTGGTGAGCCAGTTCCTCTTCAACAAGGCAGCTGAAGGTCAGGATCAGAAATGAACATGAATACCCAGCATAAATCCGCACTGGGCGGATGGCGAGGCAGTCTGGCCCTAGCGGCCCTCATGTTGCTGGCCGGCTGTGCCGGTACCGCTCGGGCGCCTAGCGAACAAGACCCCTACGAGGGCTTCAATCGCAGCATGTTCCAGGCGCACGAGAGTATCGATAAGGCGGTCCTGAAGCCTGTAGCCAAGGGCTACGATGCAGCCGTGCCCCTGCCCGCCAAGATGAGCGTGCACAACTTCTATGAAAACCTTTGGGATGTGAGCCGGGGTGGCAATGCGCTTCTGCAGGGCAAGGGTAGCGAAGGGCTGACGGGTTTTGAGCGTTTCCTGATCAATTCCACCGTAGGTATTTTTGGCCTGTTCGATGTGGCTAGCGAACTGGAGCTTGAGCAAGGCGACGAGGATTTCGGCCAGACCATGGCCGTCTGGGGTGTGCCTGATGGTCCCTACACCTTCCTGCCCCTGATCGGACCCAATACTTCCCGTGATCTGGTGGGTTGGGGGGTGGATCAATATTTCTATCCGGTTTCCCAGATTAACGATGTGCCCGTGCGCAACAGCATGATTGCCCTGCGCGCGGTGGAATATCGTGCCAGCCTGCTGCCCGCCGACAAGGTGATCGATGAGGCTGCTCTGGACAAATACGCTTACATCCGTTCGGCCTATCTGCAGCGTCGTGCCTCTCAGGTCCACGATGGCCGCCCTCCCCGTAACGACGCCAATAACTCATTTCAGGATTTCCCATGAAGCGACTCTTTGCCCTGCTTGTTACCAGTTTTCTCACCGTCGGTGCCGCCGCCCAGGAAATGGCGCCGGACCAACTGGTGAAAAAGGTGACTGACGACGTATTGGCCGCTGTGCGTCAGGACAAGGATATTCAGAATGGCAATACCAAGAAGACCGTGGCTTTGGTGGAAACCAAGGTACTGCCCTATTTCAACTTCAAGCGCATGACGGCACTGGCTGTGGGGCGTGACTGGAAT
>QKDJ01000106.1 GCA_003252145.1 Azovibrio restrictus | reverse complement strand
TGCGCGAGCGCCTGCGCAGCCTGGCCCCGGACATTGTCTTCCTCCAGGAAGTCCAGGGCCTGCACCTGGGCCATGCCCACCGTCACCTGAACTGGCCCAGCGCTGCCCAACATCATTTCCTGGCTGAGGACGTCTGGCCCGCCACGGCCTACGGCCAGAACATGGTCTATGACCACGGCCACCACGGCAACGCCATCCTCTCCCGCCACCCCATTCTGGACAGTCACAATCAGGACGTGACCCACCTGCGCTTCGAGCGCCGGGGTCTGCTGCACAGCCAGATTGCCCTGCCGGAAGGCCCCACCCTTCATTGCGTCTGTGTGCACCTCTCCCTCTTTGGCGCCTCCCGCCGCCGCCAGATGGAGGACTTGAGCCGCTATCTGGAGCAGCTGGTGCCCCCGGAATCCCCCCTGGTCATCGCTGGCGATTTCAACGACTGGCGCAATCAGGCAGACACCATCCTGGCCCGCCGCCTGGGCCTCACCGAGGTGTTTGGCCACCAGCCCGTGCGCAGCTTCCCCGCCGCCCTGCCCATGTTCCGCCTGGACCGCATTTATGTCCGGGGCCTGCAGGTGCAGGAGGCCCAGGTGCTCCAAGGCCCACTCTGGTCCGCCCTTTCGGACCACGCCCCCTTGTCGGCACGGCTCCTCTACCATGCCTGAATTCCGCGATGGCAACCGACTGCAACTACTCAACTCGGGACGCGAGTATTTCCCCGCCCTGCTGCAGGCCCTGGATGCCGCCCGTCAGGAAATTTTTCTGGAAAGTTACATCTACGCCCGAGACCCGGCCGGCGACGCCGTCACCGAAGCTCTGATCCGGGCTGCCGCTCGGGGGGTCAGTGTCCGGGTGCTGGTGGATGGCTTCGGCGCCCGGGATTTCCCGGAACAGATCGGACCTGCGTTACAGGATGCCGGCGTCCAGTACCTGATCTACCGCCAGGAAATGGCCCGTTTCCGCCTGCGTCGCCATCGCCTGAGGCGCCTGCATCGCAAGCTGGTGGTCATTGATGGTCGCGTGGCCTTCGTGGGCGGCATCAACATTGTCGATGACGACAATGCACCTCTGGCCCTGCGCCCCCGTTTTGACTATGCGGTGCAAATCGAAGGCCCTCTGCTCCAGGACATCCACCCTGCCGTCCAACGCATGTGGGAAAACGTGACCTGGGCCAGTTTCCGGCGCCGTTAT
Source organism: Azovibrio restrictus (assembly GCA_003252145.1). Lineage (GTDB taxonomy): Bacteria > Pseudomonadota > Gammaproteobacteria > Burkholderiales > Rhodocyclaceae > Azovibrio > Azovibrio restrictus_A. The sequence continues at coordinate 7,846 of QKDJ01000106.1, read as the reverse complement.
CGCCTGCCCCTGACGGACGATTGCCCCGCCTGCATTGCCCCTCAGGGGCAGCAACGGGCTGCCTTTTTGTTGCGAGACAACATCCGGCACCGGAACACCATTGCCAATGCTTATCTTGATGCTCTGGAACGAGCTCAAAAATCGGTACTCATCGCCAATGCTTATTTTCTGCCCGGCTTTCGCTTTCGCCATGCCCTGCGCCAAGCCGTACAGCGCGGCGTAAAGGTCACCATCCTGCTCCAGGGACAGACCGATCACCCCCTGCTCCACTACGCCACCCAAGCCCTTTACGGCGCCCTGCTGCAGGAGGGCATCCATATTTTTGAATATCGCAAGAGCTTCCTGCACGCCAAGGTGGCCGTCATCGATGGCCACTGGAGCACGGTGGGCTCCTCCAATATCGACCCCTTCAGTCTGCTGCTCGCCAAGGAAAGCAACGTGGTGGTGGAAGACACTCACTTTGCCGACACCCTGGAGAACAGCCTCCGGCAGGCCATGGAAAACGGTGCCCAGGAACTCACCCCAGAGACTCTGGGACAACTTCCCTTTCACTCCCGGCTGTTACGCTGGATCAGTTACGGCATCGTGCGACTGTTCGTCGGTGCCGCCGGCTATGGCCCCAGACATTGGCACGATCACCATTGAACGAGAAACGGCGGGTAAAATGCTGCCTTCCTCCCAACTGACCACACCCTGAGGTTTGCATGGCTACATGGGGATTCGGCCTACGCGCCAAATCCATGCTGGCGCTGATCCTGGCCTGCCTGCTGTCCCTGATTCCCGCCGGACTGATCGGCTGGCAGATTCTGGATAGCGTGCGAAATCACTTCGGAGAAGCCTTCGCCCGCAATTTCACCCTGCTTAAGCGTCAGAGCATCCTGGCGCCCATCTCCCGTGATCTGGCCTTATCCCGGCGCCTGGCGGACTCGGAAGTCACCAAACAGTGGTTGCGTGCCGAGGATGACCAGGACAAACGCGCCCTGTTTTTCAAGGAAGCCGAAGGGTATCGCCAGGATTTCCGGGGGCGCTCCTATTTCCTGGCCAGCGCCACCAGCCAGGGGTTCTACATCAACGATGAGCAGAACGCCCACAGCACTACCCCCCACCACTATTTAAAGCAGGAAGAGCCCGGCGACTCATGGTTCTTCAGCACACTGAAGCAAACCGCCCCCTACAATATCAACGTCAATTACGACATACACCTGCAGATCACCCAGGTCTGGCTCAATATTCTGATCCGGGATGGGGACCAGATTCTTGGGGTTGCCGGTACAGGTCTTGACCTCAGCACCTTCCTCAAGGAATTCATTGCCACGCCAGATGCAGGCATCACACCCATGATCCTGGATGAGGATGGCGCCATCCAGGCCCATCGCAATGCGGCATTGATTGCCATTAACCAGGCAGCGGCAAAGGCCAAAACAGAACAAACCCTGGCCGGACAACTCTCTACGCCTCAAGAGCAGGCCGAGCTGTCCGCCGCCATGAGCAAGGCACGCCAAAATCCGGAGGGTGTCAGCACCCTGCAGATCCATCTGGATGGCAAACCCCAATTACTGGCCTTGGCCTACATTCCCGAACTCAAGTGGTTCGTGGTGACGGCGGTGGATTTGAAAGCAGCCCAGGTTCTGGACCGCCGTTGGCTCAACACTGCCGTCATCGCCCTGGTCTTGCTTATTGGTGTTCTCCTGCTGGCATTCGGTTATGCAGTGGATCGCTTGATGCTGCGCCCCATTCGCAAACTGCAGCAATCAGCCTCCGCCCTGGCCCAAGGGAACTTCCAAGTCAATTTGCCGCCCCCGAGCCGGGACGAGTTGGGAGACCTGAGCCAGGCCTTCGGTGTCATGGCCGAGCAGATTCGCAACAATACGGAAGAGTTGGAAGCCAAGGTTCAGGCGCGAACCCAGGCCCTGGAGCAGGCCAACGAGGAAATGCAGCGGGCTCACAAACAAATCAATGACTCCATTGATTACGCCAGCCTGATCCAGCGCGCCATCCTTCCGGACCAACAACTGACCCAGTTGCTGGGCCCCCACCATTTCGTGCTCTGGCGCCCCAGGGATGTGGTGGGTGGCGATTTCTACATTTTCCGTAGCGAGGAACAAAGCTACATGGTGGGGGTGGTGGACTGTGCTGGCCACGGAGTACCCGGTGCCCTCATGACCATGTTGGCCCGGGCCGCCCTGGACCATGCCATGACCGAGGAAGGAATCGGGGCTCCGGCCGCCATTCTCACCCGGACCGACAGCACCATGCGCGGCATGCTTCAGCACTGCAACCTGCCTCGAGCCATTGCCACCAATATGGATGTCGGCCTGGTCTATGTGGACCGCACTCGGGGCCTGCTGCGCTTCGCTGGTGCCAAGATCGGGCTTTACTGGAGTGATGGGCTGGAGGTCGGTGAATTCAAGGGCACCCGCCGGGCGATCGGCGATCGCAAGGTGGGGCTGTACTCGGATACGGAAATCCCCTTGCGCCCAGGCATTACCTATTACCTGGCTACAGACGGCTTCCTGGATCAGGCCGGGGGAGAACTGGGCTTTGGTTTCGGCAACACCCGCTTCGCCCAACTGCTACTGTCCCATGCCCGTCTGCCCATGGCCGAACAGGCTAGCGCCTTGGACAAGGCCCTGGAAGCTTATCGCGGGGAATGCCCACAGCGGGACGACATCACGGTACTATCCTTTCGTTTTGACTGACTGGTAACCCATGGAAAACATCGATCTGTTCTCCCTGAGGGAGCACTTCAACAACAACCGCATCCTGCTCTGCTTCAACGGTCCCATTTCCCGCAGCCTGATCGAGGAAATCGGCAATGCCTTGAAGAACTACCTGCAGGCGGAGAATGTTCAACCCTCATCCGCCATGGATGTTTTCAGCATCTACGTGGAACTGACCCAGAACATTCGCCACTACGCCAAGACCAAAGGCTATGGTGAGCTGGAAAGCTCCGCCACAGTGGTTGTGGCCAAGGACGGAGAAGGCCATTACCTGGTTCAGGCAGGCAACCTGGTAGATAAATCCGACGGGGAAGCCCTACTGGGCAAGATTCAGGCACTCGCCGGAATGGACAAGGCCGCCCTGAAGGCCGCCTACAAAACCCAATTGCGCCACCCCCGGGAAGAAGGGGTTGCCAGTGGAGCCGGCCTGGGTCTCATTGATGTGGCCCGCAAGTCCAGCCTGCCCCTGAATGCCAGTCTCTCCCACGCTAACGAAGGACGTGCCTTCTTCAGCCTGCGCGCCACCATCTGACCTAGAAAGCTTTGTGACACCATGAACGATCTGAATATCCAAGGCACACAATCCACCCCTGCCATCACCTCTCAGCATGGTGAAGGCTTGCTCTGCATGCAGGGTGACTCCTATCCTGAAAACTCCTTTGAATTCTTCGATCCGATCATCCGCTGGATTGAAACCTACCTGCGCCAGGAACAGTCCCCCCTGCGCCTGGAACTGCGCCTGGTTTACATGAACACCAGCTCCGTAAAGGCCATGATGGACATTTTCGACATGCTGGAAGAGGCGCATACCGCAGGGCGCCAGGTCTCTGTGGACTGGTTCTACGATCCTCGCAATGAACGGGTGCTGGACTTGGCGGACGAGTTCCGCGAAGACTGCACCTTTCCCTTCCAAATTGCTGCCGACGCCTTCGTCTCATGAGCAATCCCCTTCTTGCAAGCTCTGATCGGGAGTTGCTGGACCGCATTGACCAACTGCTCAGGGAACCGGCCCAGCGAGACAACCCGCTCCACGCTCCCCTGAGCCAACTCAAGGTCTATAGCGAGGAACAGCAGGAGCGGCTGGAACGCCTGATTCGTATTTCCGATGGCTTTCACACCATGTCCCGCAGTGAGAGCCTGACCCTGACGGAGCAGTACGACAAGCAAATCCGTCGTCTGGAAAAGCTGGCGCGCATTTCCGACCGTTATCAAAACAGTCTGCGGGAATTGAGTGAAGCCCTGAAGGAAGCCGCATTACGTGATCCCTTAACAGGCCTGGGTAACCGCCGCTTTCTGATGGAGCGCCTGAAGGAGGAAACCCACCGAGCCCAGCGCAAGCAAGCCCCCTACGCCCTAGGCATTCTGGACGTGGACCACTTCAAATCCGTCAATGACCGTTTTGGCCACGAAATGGGCGACAAGGTCCTGTGCGAGATCGGCAGAGCCATTCAATCCGCCCTGCGGGAATATGATTTGTGCGGTCGCTGGGGCGGGGAAGAGTTCCTCATTCTGCTGCCCGAAACCCCTGCGGAGTTCGCCACGCAAGTGGCCATGCGGGTATGCGATGCCATTCGGCAACTCAGCGTTCCTCTAGGCGATGGCGAGCTACCTAAAATTTCCGCCAGTCTGGGTCTGACCCAGTATCGTTCGGAAGAAAGTTTCTCCAGCACACTGAACCGAGCAGACACGGCCTTGCTGAGAGCCAAAAGCAACGGCCGGAACCAGGTTCAAACGGCCTGACACTCCTGCATAGCCTTTCCCACCACGCTCCGGCAGGTGGGAATGCGCGTCATGTCCCAGTGGCCCAAAGCCCAGGCCCAAACCTCATCCAGCCCTGCACGAGCCAGTTCCCGGGGCACAGCTTGCCCCAGGAAGTCCAATGCCCACACGAGATTTTCTGCCGCCCGAGTGGCGTCCAGGGCCCGTGCCAGGGTTTGCTTGGAGAGTTTCTCCCCCCCTAAGTTTGTCACGACTGGCACATGGGCATAGCTGGGCTCCGGATAGCCAAGCGCCTGCTGCAGTGCGATCTGACGGGGGGTGGAATCCAGCAGATCCGCCCCTCTCACGACCTGATTGATGCCTTGAAAGGCATCATCCACCACCACCGCCAGTTGATAGGCAAACTGCCCATCCGCTCGCAACAGCACGAAATCCCCCACACCCTCGGGCAGATTCTGTTGTACCACCCCCTGAACCCGGTCGGCAAAGGAAATCTCTCCCGCCACCTTCAAACGCCAAGCTCTGGGAGCCACGCCTTCTGGTAGACCTCCGCGACAGCTCCCGGGATAGAGCAGACCACCGTCCATGGCCATGCCTGTACTGCGCTCGGCTATTTCCTTGCGCGAGCATGCGCAACCATAGGCCAAGCCCATATCCAGCAACCGATCCAGTTCCGCCCGATAAGCGTCCAAACGGGTGCTCTGCCACAACACCGGGCCGTCCCAGACAAAGCCATGGGTCTCCAGACAGGCCAGAATATCCTCGGCAGCCCCCGGCACATTGCGGGGGGCATCCACATCCTCCATGCGCAACAACCACTCTCCCTCTTGGCTTCTGGCATCCAGACAAGAGGCCAGGGCAGCCACCAGAGACCCTTGATGCAAAGGCCCGGTCGGGCTGGGTGCAAAGCGGCCCCGGTAGGGCAAACGGGCATCAGAACTCATCATGGGCTACAGTTTACCGGCAAGCTCTCCTCAGGAAGGTCATCTCTATGAGCAAATTTCCACGATGCCTGGCTCCATTTCTTTTCAGTTTGTTCAGCCTGAGTGCATGGGGGGCAACCCCCTCGCAGATTTATTCGGCTGGACCGGTAAAGTTCAGCGTCACCGAAGACTTATGCGGCCTGGACCATCCCTGGTCCCTCGCCTTTCTGCCGGACGGCACCCGCCTCATTACAGAGCGCCCTGGTCGCCTGCGTCGCCTTGACACAACGGGCCGCCTGTCACCCCCCATCGCAGGGCTTCCTCCAGTCCTGGCTGAAGGCCAAGGGGGCTTGCTGGATGTGATCCCCAGCCCCGGCTTCACACAAGACCGGCTGATCTTTTTCAGTTTTACCCAAGCCACACCTCGAGGTGCACGCACAGCAGTGGCTCGAGCCCGGCTTCATCAGGAGGGCACGCGACTGGAAGACGTCCAGATCATTTTCGCCCAGCAGGACGATCCGGCCGGCTCCGCCCACTGGGGCAGTCGCCTGGCCTTTAGTTCGGATGGGCGCCTGTTCATCACCCTGGGGGACCGGTACAACCACCGGGACCAGGCTCAGAATCTGAACAGCCATCTGGGCAAGATCGTGCGCATTGAAAGCAATGGCCAGATTCCCCCGGACAACCCTTTCGTGAACCGTCCCCAAACCCGCCCGGAAATCTGGTCCTACGGACACCGCAATGTCCAAGGAGCTGCCATCCATCCGCTGACTGGAGAATTGTGGGCCCACGAACACGGGCCTCAAGGAGGTGACGAAGTGAATAGGGTTCAGCGAGGTGGCAACCACGGGTGGCCGGTCATTACCTACGGGCGCGAATATGTGACGGGATTCAAGATTGGGGAAGGCAGTTCACGGCCAGATGTCACGCCCCCCTTATGGGTATGGACGCCCTCTATCGCCCCTTCTGGCATGAGCTTTTATACCGGCCCTCTCTTCCCTGAATGGCAAGGCAGCCTGTTTGTCGGCGCCTTGCGAGGCCAAATGCTGGTCCGGCTGGAAGTACGGGACAATCGCGTAATTCGTGAAGAACGCCTGCTGGAGGACCTGGGGCGCCGCATCAGGGATGTGCGCCAGGGGCCCGAAGGAAAAATCTGGCTATTGGAAGAAACCCGGGGTTGCCTGCTACACCTGGAACCGGTGAAGCGGACAACCCCGTAGTTTTTTGAAGCGTCCTGGCATACGCCAGTCGCTTACAGAGAGGAGTTTGCGGCTTAGACGTTGAACAGGAAGTTCAACACATCCCCATCCTGAACCACGTATTCCTTGCCTTCGGAACGCATCTTGCCGGCTTCCTTGGCCCCCTGCTCACCCTTGTAGGTAATGAAATCGGCGTAGGCAATGGTCTGGGCGCGGATGAAGCCACGCTCGAAGTCTGTGTGGATGACACCTGCAGCCTGGGGGGCGGTATCTCCCTTGTGGATGGTCCAGGCGCGCACTTCCTTCACCCCGGCGGTAAAGTAGGTTTGCAGACCGAGTAGGTCGTAACCGGCACGGATCAGGCGATTCAGACCCGGCTCGTCCAGGCCCAGGTCGGCCAGGAAGGCAGTCTTGTCCTCTTCGTCCAGATCGGCCAGTTCCTCTTCGATCTTGGCGCACACGGCCACCACCGGGGCGCCCTCCTTGGTGGCATGTTCGCGCAGGCGGTCCAGGTGGGCGTTGCTCTCGAAACCGTCTTCCATCACGTTGCCCACGTACATGGCGGGCTTGATGGTGAGCAGGCAAAGGGGCTTCAACAACACCTTGTCTTCTTCGGAAAGACCCGCGGTACGGGCAGGCTTACCCTCGTTCAGATGGGGCAGCAGCTTTTCCAGGACGGCCACCAACTTCTGGGCATCCTTGTCGCCGGAACGGGCCTTCTTGATGTCCCGGTTGATGGTGCGCTCCACCACGGACATGTCGGCCAGGGCCAGCTCGGTGACGATGGTCTCGATGTCGGCGATGGGGTCCACCTTGTTGGAGACGTGCACCACATTCGGGTCGTCAAAGCAGCGCACCACATTCACGATGGCATCGGTCTCGCGGATGTTGGCCAGGAACTTGTTACCCAGGCCCTCACCCTTGGAGGCACCCGCCACAAGGCCGGCGATATCCACGAATTCCACGATGGCCGGCTGCATCTTCTGGGGCTTCACGATCTCGGCCAGGGCCGCCATGCGGGCATCCGGCACCTCCACGATGCCCACATTGGGCTCGATGGTGCAGAAGGGGTAGTTGGCCGCTTCAATACCTGCCTTGGTCAGGGCGTTGAAGAGGGTGGACTTGCCCACGTTGGGCAGGCCGACGATGCCACATTTGAGACTCATGTTCGCGTTCCTTTATGTATGGGCCTAGGCGCCCTTGGCCGTAGGGGTGGGACTATGCAGGAGGCGCTGGGCCTCGGGGTAGTGTCCGGCAGCAAGCTGGGGCCAGGCCTTGAGACAGC